>JADGRR010000112.1 GCA_017880745.1 Burkholderiales bacterium | reverse complement strand
TGCCTTCACCTGCGCCTGCGCTTGCACCTATCCCGGCGCCTGCACCTCAACCTGCACCGGCACCGGTCGGGAAAACCGACGCCGATGTAGACGACCAAGACAAGGTCGAATGGGGCTGGCCGGCGCAGGGCAAGATCCTCGCCGGATTTTCCGAGGCGAGCAACAAAGGTCTGGACATCGCCGGCAAACTGGGCGAGCCGGTGATCGCCTCTGCCCCGGGGCGCGTGGTCTATAGCGGCAGCGGTCTGCGCGGCTACGGCAAGCTCGTGATCATCAAGCACAATAAGACCTATCTGTCGGCCTATGCCCATAACAAGGACATTTTGGTGAAAGAGGGGCAGAGCGTGGTCAAGGGCCAGAAGATCGCGGAAATCGGCAGCACCGACACCGACGCGCCCAAGCTGCATTTCGAGATCCGCAAGCTTGGCAAGCCCGTCGACCCGGCCAAGTACCTGCCGCCGTTGTGATCCCGCAATCCTCCCCCCCGGACGAGGAAATCGAGGGTGACGCGGGCGCTGCGCCCTCGGCCGAGGCGCAGTCCGACCCAGCCGCCGCGGAAACCGAATACCTCTCCGATGTCACCCAGATCTACCTGCACCAGATCGGGCTCAACCCGCTGTTCTCGCCCGAGGAGGAGCTGCATTATGCGCGTCGCGCCGCCGGGGGAGATTTCGCGGCGCGGCAGAAAATGATCGAGCGCAATCTGCGCCTGGTGGTGAACATCGCCAAGCATTATCTCAACCGCAGCGTGCCGCTGCTGGATCTGGTGGAGGAGGGCAATCTGGGACTGATGCACGCGCTGGAGAAATTCGATCCGGAGCGCGGCTTCCGCTTCTCCACCTACGCCACCTGGTGGATACGCCAGAACATCGAGCGCGCGATCATGAACCAGTCGCGCACGATCCGGCTGCCGGTGCATGTGATCAAGGAGCTGAATCTGGTGCTGCGCGCCAAGCGCCACCTGGAGGCGCATGGGGAACGCGAAGCGGGCATCGACGACATTGCGCACTTGCTGGGAAAGCCGGCGGAGGAGATACGCGGCGTGCTTGCGCACAACGAACACATGGCTTCGCTCGACGCGCCGCTGGACCTCGATCCGCTGCTGTCGATCGGCGAATCCATCTCCGACGAGCAGAGCGTGAATCCCGAGGCCGGGTTGCAGACCCAGGAGATCGAGTCGCTGGTGAAGCAATGGCTGGAACAGTTGAACGACAAACAGCGCACCGTGATCGAGCGCCGCTTCGGCCTGAACAACCAGGAAGTGTGCACGCTGGAGGAGTTGGCCCGGCATTTGAGCCTGACGCGCGAGCGCGTCAGGCAAATTCAACTCGAGGCGCTGGGGCAGCTGCGCCGCATTCTGCGCCGGCGCGGCCTGTCCAAAGACGTGCTGCTGTAGCGGCGCGGCTGCTGTTGGCTATGAACGGCATGTTGAATCCTGTCGCATGCGACGAACGGACTTGCGCGTTGCGCGGGCATCAGGACTATTGTGCGAGCGTCTCGGGCGGTTTGCGCTTGAGCATCGAGGTGTCCCCCTCGTCGCTCATCTCCCGGGCGAAATGAATATTCTTGTTCACTTCCTCGAGGTACAGGTTCTGCCCGCCGAAATGCTGCTGCGCGTAGGCGTAGCAGCCACCCAGGTCGACTTCGAGCCGCTTGGTCGCGCCTTGGTAAAAACCCGGCGTTTTTATGACCAGATCCTCGCCCGAGGCAAACACCACCTGCTCTATGCCCTCCGGGGTGCGCCTGGTTGCGAGGCCGCCGGCGACGAACTCCGGATACAGGCGGTCGCGGCATTTTTCCAGATAGCAGCGGTCGGCCATCTGGGCGATGATGTCGGCTGAACCGAGCATGTTGCCAAGCAATCTGTAAATGGGCGAGGGCATGTTGATCTTGCCCACCGGCATCTCGTATCCGGTGAAGTGGATCAACTCGGCGGCGATATCGGCCATTGCCGCCATGCCGATTCTCGGCAGGTAGTGCTTGAGAAAATGCGAGCCGCGCGAAACGTGGGTGAGGGTGTACTCGGCGCCGTTCTTGTGCACGTGGTCCTTGAGTTTGCGCACGTAGCCGACATCGTGGAACAGCGCCGTGATCACGCCCAGACGGAACAGGGATTCGCCGAAGGGCTGGGTGCCGATGCGGCCGCGTTCGTAGCCGTCGATCAGGCGCGCCATGGCGAGCGTCACGTCCAGTACATGCTGAACGTCGTGATAAGCGGTGTCGCAGCGGTGGTAACCCGGGTATTCGCCGCGGTAGAGCCGCGTCAGGTCGCGGAAGGCGCGGTTCAGTTGCCGCGTGGACGCGGACGGATAGAGCGCAAGATAGATGCGGTCTACCTCGTCGTTGACAACCTGCGGATCGGTAGTGTTGAATCGCGCGCTGACGTCGAAATCGTTACCGCGATAACTCATCATGCACTCCGCCCCCCTCTGCGCTGATGATGCCGGATCAAGGATGAGACCGGCGCTCGCTTCTCGTACTGCGGGCATCCCCTGTCCAGGATGATGCCAACGGGTGACGGTTTTCAAACTTTTGCCGCTTTGTCCGTAGCGGCCAATTGGAATCAGTATATCAAACTGGAGGCGTTCGGGTGCCGGTGGAACCTGCTGCCAGGGAAGGGAACGCGTCGCCGCGCACCCCCTGAGTCAGGGGCTGCCGTGGTCATTCTGAAATAGCCGCTTAGGATTTCAGCGAGAACGGATTGAAGTCGGTGTGGCGGTCGTAGTAGTCCTCGTGCTCCGCCCGCTTGAGCGCGTTGACCACCTTGTAGGTGATGGGGGTGAATACCACTTCAACGCCGACCTTGATCAGGAACTGCGACAGCATCACCAGGGGCAGCTTGTCGTCGGGGATGATGCCGGTGCCATAGAAAGCGAGCGGATAGAACAGGGCCGAGTCCACCGCCTCGCCGAAAATGGTCGAGCCTATGGTGCGGGTCCACAGCCATTTTCCCGCGGTGATGATTTTCATCTTTGCCAGCACGTAGGAGTTGACGAATTCGCCGCAGAAGTAGGCGCACATGGAGGCAAGAACGATGCGCCAGGTCGAGCCAAAGGCGATCTCGTAGGCCGCCTGGTTGTTCCAGAATGGCGCCGGCGGCAGCGCCACCACCACGGCCGCCATGAACGAAGCGAAGCCGAGGCCGGTGAACCCGGCCCAGATCACCTTGCGCGCACGCGCGTAGCCGTAGACTTCGGTGAGGATGTCGCCGAACACGTACGATATGGGGAAGAACAGCACGCCGGCGCCGAAGCTGACCACACCCAAATACGGCAGGGTAATCTGCGCGATTTTTGCCGGGCCGATCAGGTTGGAGCAGATCAGCACGATGACGAAGGCGGCCATGACCAGCTCGTAATAGCGGTATTGTCGCGCCTGGCGGGCGGGTCGAATCATTGGCGGTCTGGAGAGGTAGTGCGCTATTAAACTCTGTAGGCGTACACCGGTCAATTGTTCCGGAGGGTCGGCGATCGCCCTCGACATCGAGCCAGGGCGGCGGCCTGATTGCCGTCACGCGGAGCGGCGTTTGGCTTTCTTCTTCCGTGACTTCGGGCTGGGCACGAGCACGGTGCCGCGACATTTCTTCGCCCCGCACCAGCAGGGCCAGCGCGCTTTCACCGCTTTGGTGAGCGGCTCGCCGGCCTCGATGGCGTAGTCGTAGGAGAGCTCCTCGCCGGGGCGGATGTCGCGGATGGCCCGGACGAATATCCGCTTGTCTTTTTCGTAGGTATCGCAGTTCGGACCGCAGGAATGGTTGATCCAGCGCGCGATATTGCCCTTCGCGCCGCCGTCGATGTTGTAATCGTGTTCAACGCCGAACACGAACGTGTGGTTCAGGCCTTCCATGTCCTCGGGATAGCGCCGGGCGACCTCGGCCTCGTCGATGATCTCGCCCTTGTATTCGCATACGGTTTCGTCTTCGTGGATCAGGCGGCGGGCGAACACGCCGCGCCCGTGAATGCCGGAGCTGCGCACGACGATGCGCGGTCCCGGGCGCTTGTTCTCGACACTCTTCATGTAGTGATGCTCTTTCGCGCGAAGTGCGCATTGTTGCGTTGTCCGGCGCAACTTGCAAGCCTCGAGCGTGGTGTTGCGCGTGTGTGACTGCGCAATTCAAAGCGCGTTATCATCCTGGCTGCGCATCAGCCGAACGAAACGCCCGGGTCATATGACAAACTTTCACGGCATTTTTCCCTACCTCGTTTCCCCGATCGACGAAATCAACGGCCGCGTGCGCGAGCGCGTGCTGCGCGACCTGGTCGAGCATTTGATCCAATGCGGCGTGCACGGCCTCTCTCCCCTGGGCAGCACCGGTGAGTTTGCCTATCTCTCGCTCGAACAGCGCAGCGAGATCGTGCGCATCGTCATCGATGCCGCGGCCGGGCGCGTGCCGGTGCTGGCGGGTGTCGCGGCGTTCGCCACCGCCGACGCGATGCGGCAGGCCGAAACCTACGCCAGGCTGGGAGTGGACGGTCTGATCCTGATCCTGCAGCAGATGTTTCCGCTGCCGCCGCGCGGTATCGAGCGCTACTTTCGCGCCGTCGCCGAGGCTCTGCCGCAGACTTCGATGACGCTCTACACCAACCCCGGCCTGCTCGGCGGCGACGTTCCCATGGACGTGCTCGATGCCTTGTCCCATATCCCCAACATCGAGTACGTCAAGGACGCCTCGGGCAATACCGGACGCATCCTAACCATGCAGAACCGCATGGGTGCGCGGATCAAGGTGTTCAGCGCCTCGGCGCACATTCCCCTGCTGGTGCTGAAACTGGGCGGAGTGGGGTGGATGGCCGGCCCCGGATGCGTCATGCCGCGCGAATGCGTGCGCCTCTACGATCTGGCCCGCGCCGGCAAGTGGGACGAGGCGATGGCGGAGCAGCGCCGGCAATGGGTCATCAATGAAGTGTTCGCGAAATACGCGCTTGCGGCATGCATCAAGACGGCGCTGCAACTGCAGGGCTTCGACGTCGGCGACGCGATCGCGCCGCAGGAAGCGCTCAAGCCCGAGGCCGTGGAAGACATCCGGCGCGCGCTGGCGCAGTTGTAGGATGCCCGCCATCGGGTTGATCGGATGGTAGGAGCGAGCTTGCTCGCGAATTTCATCGTTCGCGAGCCCCGCAAGGGGACTTGCTTCGCGGCGCAAGCTCGCTCCTACGGCGGCGCTGCTCCCGAAAGATCTATACCAAGGCACCCGCTATTTCATTTTCGCGAGCTTCTCCAGCGCATCGCCGGTAACGCGCACCAGCTTCCACTCGTGCAGAATGGTTGCGCCGAGCGTTTCGTAGAAGAATATCGCCGGCTCGTTCCAGTCGAGGACCGACCATTCGAGCCGCCCGCAATTGCGCTCGGCGGCGATGCGCGCCACCCGCAGCAGCATGGCGCGGCCGATACCGCGGCGGCGGTGCGCCGGGCGTACGTACAGGTCTTCCAGGTACAGGCCCTTCTTGCCGAGAAAGGTGGAGAAGTTGTGGAAATACACGGCGAATGCCACAGGCTGCGCATCGCTGTAGCCGAGCAGCACCTCGGTGTGGCTTTTCGGCCCGAACAGTTCTTCCGCGATGACTTGTTCGGTGGCCACGACCAGGTGGGAAAGCTTCTCGTATTCGGCCAGGTCGCGTACGAAAGAGAGCACCAGCGGCACGTCCGCGCGCGTGGCCTGGCGTATCGACAGCGTTTGCGTGTTCATTCTGAAGCGTAAACCGATTTCACCGCCTGCGCCAGTTCCAGCACGGCAGCGGCGTACAGGCTGGAGCGATTGTAGCGCGTCAGCACATAGAAGTTGGTGAAACCCGCCAGATACTGGCTCGCCTCGTCCGGCGTCGCGAGTTCGATCAAGGCGCAAGGCGCATCCGCCTGGGTCTCGCCCGGCGCGCTGACGCCGAAATCCGCCAGATCGCCGTAGCGGTAGGTCGGCTTGATGCCGGCGTCGATCAGATTGCGGTAATTCTCTCCCTGAACCGCGGCAGCGAAGGCCACCGGCTGGCCCGTCTCCCAGCCGTGGGCTTGCAGGAAATTGGCGACGCTGCCGATGGCGTCGGCGAAGCTGCCGGAGAGGTCCTGCTTGCCGTCGCCGTCCAGATCCACGGCGTAGCGGCGGTAGCTGCCGGGCATGAACTGCGGAATGCCGATGGCGCCCGCGTATGATCCTTTCAGGCCGAGGGTGTCGATGCCGGCATCGCGCGCGTAGAGCAGGAAGTTCTCCAGCTCGTTGCGGAAGAACTCCGCGCGCGGCGGGTAGTCGAAGGCGAGCGTGGTGAGCGCGTCGATGACGCGGTAGTTGCCGGTGTTGCGGCCGTACACCGTTTCCACGCCGATGATGGCGACGATGATTTCTTCAGGCACGCCATAGAGCTCGACCGCGCGCGCAAGCGCCTCGCGGTGCCGCTCGCGGAATTCGACGCCGGCCTCGATGCGTTGCGGCGTGAGGAACAGCGCGCGATACGCCTGCCAGGACTTGGCGCGCGGTTCGGTGGGCGGGGTGATGGCCTTGATGATGGAAGGCTGGAAGCGTGCCCGGCCAAACAGCGTGCGCAATTCTTTCCCGACGAAGCCGTGCCGGTGCACCATCTCGGCGATGAACTGGCGCACATCTTCGCGCCTGGCGTACTGCAGGGCGGCGTCGGCGCTGACGGTGACGGGGCACGACAGCGCGACGGCGAGCAGCACCGGCAGCAATCGCGCTGGCCGGCTCAAACGCTGAACTCCCGCACCAGCATGCGCAATTCGGTCAGCATGCGCCGATCGGCCAGCTGGCCGTAGCGCAGCGCAATGTAGCGCTCGCCGATCGCGCGGATGAGATCCGCCTTGCCCGGATAGCGCTCGGCCGTGCGCGCGACAAAATCGGCCGGACCTTCGTGCGCGGAGCGCGGGCTGCCCTTCTTTCCGAGCTTGGCGCAGAATCTGAGCCACAGGCGCTGCACCGGATCGGCCGTGCGTATGCGCCGCAACAGCCACGCGGTGAGCAGCGCCAGCAGTCCGCACACGCCCCAGAACAGCGTCAGCGCCATGTTTTCCCAGCTCGGCTCGCTCATGCCGACGCGAGTCAGGAATTCGCGCTGGCGTTCCGGGTTGTAGCCCAGCACCAGCTGGTTCCATTTGTTGGCGAGCGCGTCCCAGTTGTAGCGCGCCTCGCGCAGCCAGATGAGGGTGGTGCGCGCCATCAGCGGCAGCGGGTCGCTCGCGGGCACCGCTGCGGCAACGCCGGATTCAACCCTCACCGGCGCGGCGGCGGCGGTCGGGTCGAAGCGCACCCAGCCGCGGCCCTTGAGCCACACTTCGGCCCAGGCGTGCGCATCGGACTGGCGCACGATCATGTATCCATCCACCGGATTGATGTCTCCGCCCTGGTAACCGGTGACGACCCGGGCCGGCACGCCGGCTGCGCGCATCAGGAAAACGAAGCTCGACGCGTAGTGCTCGCAAAAGCCCTGCTTGCTGCCGAACAGGAACTCGTCCACCGAATCGCGGCCGAGCAAGGGCGGCTCCAGCGTGTAGACAAAACCTTCCCCGCGGAAATAGCTCAGGGCCTTCTGCGCGATGGCGGCGTCGTTGGCAAGGCTTGCCGCCCATTCCTGCGCCATCCGGCGCGCCCTGGGATTGAAACCCTGCGGCAGTTGCAGCCCCGGCTTGAGCTCGTCGGCATCGTCAGTGCCGCGCGTCGTGAAATCGGTGTAGGAGCTCATGTCGTAGCGCATGCGGTTGCGCACCGGCGTGCGCAAAATCAGCACGTAGTCGCCGGTGACGCTCGCATTGGGCGGTATTTTCGCCGCCAGTTCGAGCGCAAACAGCCAGTTGTGATTGTGCGGCTCGAGCGTAACCTCGTAATCGTAGGGAACACCGCTGGCCTCGAACCGGAGCTGCCCGAATGGGCGGAACTCGCCCGCGCGCCAGGTGCGGCCGTCGAAGCGCCAGAACACCGGCCCGCGCCAGTACAGCTGCCGCCTGGGCGGCGCCTCTTTTTGGAATTTGACGCGAAAGGCGATGGCGTCGGACTGCGACAGCCGGCTGATCAGGCCGGGCGACATCGAGTCCGACAGCCCGGTAACGCCGCTGTAGGCGTCCTGCGGCAGCCCCCATAGCGGGCCCTGGACCCGCGGGAAGAGGAAGAACAGTATGAGCATCACCGGCCCCGCCTGCGCCAGCAGCACGCCTGCAGTCTTCAGGTTGGCG
>JADGRR010000005.1 GCA_017880745.1 Burkholderiales bacterium | reverse complement strand
CACTTGGTGGTGATAAACTCAAAACGTCGGCAAGCCGGGGAAGCGCTGATCGCATGCGTGACGCCGTCAGGCCATTCCTTGCACCGCGATCCCCTGTAGCAGCAAAGGCGCCTCCCAAGATGACTCGCAGCACCAAAATCGTCGCTACCCTCGGCCCCGCGTCGAGCAGTCCGGAAATCCTCGAACAGATGTTCCGTGCAGGCGTGGACGTCGTGCGCCTCAATTTCTCGCACGGCACGGCGGAGGACCACCTGCAGCGCGCCAAAGTGGTGCGCGAGCTCTGCCGCAAGACCGGCCGCACCGTCGGCATCATGGGCGATCTGCAGGGCCCGAAGATCCGCATCGGCAAGTTCCGCGACGGCAAAGTCACGCTCAAGCCGGGCGACGCCTTCATCCTCGACGCCGATTGCGAGCTCGGCGATCTGGAGCGTGTCGGCCTGGACTACAAGGAGCTGCCGCGCGACGTGAGCGCCGGCGACGTGCTGCTGCTCGACGATGGCCGCATCGAATTCGAGGTGGAGCAGGTCGAGGGCAATCGGGTGCGTTGCCGCGTGAACCACGGCGGCGTGTTGTCGAACAACAAGGGCATCAACCGCCGTGGCGGTGGACTGACTGCGGCGGCGCTCACCACCAAGGATATGGACGACATCCGCACCGCCGCCATGATCAAGGTGGACTTCCTCGCGGTGTCGTTTCCCAAGTCGAGCGCCGACATGTACATGGCGCGGCAATTGCTGCGCGCCGCCGGCGGCGAAGCCTTCCTCATCGCCAAGATCGAGCGCGCCGAAGCGGTGGAGCCCGGAGCGCTGGAGGACATCATGTCGGCCTGCGACGGCATCATGGTGGCGCGCGGCGATCTCGCAGTCGAGGTCGGCGACGCCTCGGTGCCGGCGCTGCAAAAGCGCATGATCCGCATGGCGCGCGAACACAACAAGCTCACCATCACCGCGACGCAGATGATGGAATCCATGATCGCAAGCCCGGTGCCCACCCGCGCCGAGGTATCCGACGTCGCCAACGCCGTGCTCGACGGCACCGACGCGGTGATGCTATCGGCCGAGACCGCGAGCGGCCTGTATCCGGTGGAGACCGTTTTGTCGATGAGCCGCATCTGCGTCGTCGCCGAAAATTCGGCGCCGGTCACGCTCGATCGCGAGTTCCTCGACCGCGTTTTCACCCGTGTCGACCAGTCGATCGCCATGGCGGCACTGTTCACCGCCTACCACCTCAAGGTGAAGGCTATCGCTGCGCTGACCGAGTCGGGCTCGACCGCGCTGTGGATGTCGCGCCTGAACTGCGGCGTGCCGATCTACGCGCTGACCACGCGCACGGCCACGCGCTACCGCTGCACGCTGTTGCGCGATACCTATCCGCTGATGGTGAGCTACGCCGGCAGCGAGCGCGAGGAACTGCTGGAGGAGGCGGAAGGCGTGCTGTTGCGCGCCGGTCTGGTGCAAAAGGGCGACCTGATCGTGCTCACCATCGGCGAGCCCATAGGCAAGGCCGGCGGCACCAACACGATGAAGATCGTCAAGGTCGGCGAGAATCGCCGGGCTTGAGCTGCATACGGCGTCTGAAATACCGCCCCACGCAGCAAGCGGACGTGGGCGCTGCGTGCGCCAACCGTGATTTTGGTACGGATGAAAAGCGCATCCGTACCAAAATCACGGTTATGGATAAAAGCAACAACGGCTTGGGGTTGCTTGTATCCAAGATCGCTGATCGAGCATGGATGTGCTTTTCATCCGTGCTCGATCAGCGATCCGCGCGGACGGGTCGCCGTCCGCGCAAGTTCTATCGCCGCAGCTCGACGTGTCCTTCTGCATATGCCGATGTCGGTGTGCGAGCATTGCGCGCTGCGCGCGCCAACCGTGTTCTTGGTACGGATAAAAAGCATCCGTACCAAGAACACGGTTATTGATAGAAACAACAACGGCTTGGTGTTGTAGCTATACAAGATCGTAACTTTGCAGCAATGAGGGGCGATTCATGTTGCCACGTATAGCCGCCGGGGCCGGTCTTGCACTGAATTAACCGTATGGTTAATATTGGCGCTCCGCAATTTCTGACAGCGAGCCTGCCTGTGAAACTTCCCGAACGCATTGCCGACGTCGCCCAGCTCGAAGACATCATGACCACGCCCGCGCCCGAACTCGGCGCCGAGCTGAACCGGCTTGCAGGCGATATCCTCATCCTCGGCGTCGGCGGCAAGATGGGGCCCACGCTTGCCCGCCTGGCCAGGCGCGCCGCGCCGGGCAAGCGCGTGGTCGGCGTGGCGCGCTTCACCGAGCCGGGGCTGCGGGAAAAGCTGGAAGCCTGGGGCGTGGAATGCATCGCCTGCGACCTGCTCGAGCGTGGCGAGATCGAGCGCCTGCCGAGAATCGAGAACGTGGTGTTCATGGCCGGACGCAAATTCGGCTCCAGCGGGCGCGAGGACCTCACCTGGGCGATGAACGTGATGGTGCCGGCGCAGGTCGCCGAGGCTTTCCGCGCCTCGCGCATCGTCGCCTTCTCCACCGCCTGCGTTTATCCGTACGTGGACGTGGCCTCGGGCGGCGCGACCGAAGCGGTGCCGGCGATCCCGCCCTCGGGGGATTACGCCAATTCCTGCGTCGGGCGCGAGCGCATGTTCGAATATTTCTCGCGCAAGCACGGAACCAGGGGGCGCTTCCTGCGTCTGGAATACGCGGTCGACATGCGCTACGGCGTGCTCCACGACGTGGGCAGGAAGGTGTTTGCCGGCACGGACATCGACCTCACCATGGGACACGTCAACGTCATCTGGCAGGGCGACGCCAACAGCATGGCGCTGCGCGCGCTCGGACAGTGCACCGCTCCCGCGAGTGCGCTCAACCTGAGCGGCCCGGAGACGGTGAGCGTGCGTGCGCTGGCCGAGGCCTTCGGCCGGCACTTCAAGCGGCACCCCGTTTTTACCGGCAAGGAGGCGGGCACGGCCTGGCTGGTGAACAGCGCCGAGGCGCAGCGCCTGTTCGGCCGGCCCAGCGTGCCGCTGGAGACCATGATCGCGTGGCAGTCGGACTGGATCGCGCGCGGCGGCGCGAGCTTGGGCAAGGACACGCATTTCGATGCCCGCGACGGAAAATATTAGGAGGCCATTTCTGAGGTTCCGAAATGGCCCCCAATTCAGGCGAGCATGAGGGCCGGGGAAGGGGCGGAGCCCTTCCGTTCCCACCTTGATCCCCTCATGTTGAAATGAACTCTGATACGGGCGCAGTGCACGAGCACGAGCTGGGCGAGCAGCATGTCGCCGGCGCCATGATGCTGTCGCGCGCGGCGAACTGGAACCAGAACGAGGCCGACTGGCGCATGATGCTGCGCTTGGGCAGGGGCTTCGGCCTGTCGGCTGTCGACGGCAGCCTGGTCGCCAGTATCGTGGTGCTGCCCTACGGAAATGCATTCGCCTGGATGAGCATGGTGCTGGTGTCCCCGCAGCATCGCCGCCACGGCTATGCCTCGCGCATGCTGCGCCGCGCGCTCGCATACCTGCAGTCGCTTGGTTTGGCGGCCGTCCTCGACGCCACGCCTGCCGGGCACGAGGTATACGTGCAGGAGGGTCTGCGCGACACCTGGAGCTTTCAGCGCTATAGCCTTCCCGAGGCGCGGCCCGTGTCCGACTGGCAGAACGTGTCGGGGCTGAATCTGCGGTGCCTCGCCGAAGCGGACTGGCCCCAGATCCTCGCCCTGGATCTGCCCGCTTTCGGCGCCAGCCGCGAACCGCTGCTGCGCGCGCTCGCCGCGCGCCTGCCCGAGGCCGGGCTGGTTGCCGAGCGCGGGGACAAAATCTGCGGCTACCTGCTCGGCCGCGACGGGCGCGAAGCGCGGCAGCTGGGTCCCCTGGTCGCCGCAGACCTGCCTGCGGCCCAGGCCCTGCTCTCGCACGCGCTCGCGTGCGTGCCTGCGCCCTTGTACATCGACATCGTCGACCGCCACAGCAGCTTGCGCAGCTGGGCGCTGATGCAGGGATTCAGCGTGCAGCGGCCGTTCACGCGCATGGTGCACGGGGCCGAGCGCGCCCCCGGCAACTGCGAAAGCGTGATGCTGGTGGCGGGGCCCGAACTGGGATAGCCCGCGCGTCTGGACGAAAACGACGGCGGGAATGACGGCGCTGCGCGCCGTCACTTGGTCATCTTGATCGACTTGTCCAGGAACTCGTTGGTGTAGGCGGTCTTGACGTCGAAGGTCTTGTCCAGGCCGATGTAGGTCTTCACCAGTTCGTAGTCGGCCGCCATGCGCGCGTCGTCGTGCCAGCCGAGCGCGACCGTTTTCGAGGTCTTGTCGCTCATCAGCACTTCCACCAGCAGCCAGTTGGTCATTTCGTTGTCGTATTTGAGCGCGCCGTTGGCCTCGACCAGCGCCTGCACGCAGGGCTTGGGATCGGCGACGCAGGCGGCGAACGCCTTCTGCGTGACCTTGACGAAGCTGGCGATGGTGGCCTTGTGCTTCTTCAGGTATTCGGCGTTGACGATGATCGAATTGCCGTAGGGGTTGAGTCCGGCGTCGCGCCAGGCGAGGAAGCCCATGTCGTCGCCGAGCTCGCGCTGGAATACGTGATGGATGTTGTAGAACGAGGTGGTGGCATCGATGGCTTTCGACTTGAGCGCGGCGAGCTTGGAATTGGCGTCGATGTTGACCCAGGTCACCGAGTTCGGGTCGATGCCGTTCGCCTTGGCCAGCGCCGGCCACATGGTGCGCGCGCCGTCGCCCGGCGGGTTGCCGACTTTCTTGCCGACCAGGTCCTTCACCGACTTGATGCCGGAACTCTTCAGCCAGTACAGGCCCTGCGGCGAGTTGGCGTAGACGTTGAACACGCCGACCGTATCGGCGCCCTTGCCGCGCAGGGTCAGCGCATTGGCCATGTCGGCGAGGCCGACCGGGTTGACGCCGGCGCCGACTTTCTGGATCGCGGGCGCCGAGCCCTTGCCCAGCTCGATGTTGAGGTCGATGCCGGCCTGGGTGTACCAGCCCATTTTCTTGGCGTAGTAATAGGGCGCGTGGTCGCCGCCTGCGACCCAGTTGAGGATGAAATCGACTTTTTCGGTCTTTTGCGCCAGGGCGGGGGCGCTGGCGGCGAGCGCCAATGCGGAGGCGGCGGCCGCGGCAAGGCGGCGGAATCGGAATGCAGTCATGGGGTTCTCCTCGGTGGATGTGCGCTCGGAAGCTGCGAAGCCGGAAGCAGATGTCAAGGGTCATGGTACCGAGGCCGATTTTCGCTGTCAACGCGCGTCTGCGCGCGATGGCTCCGGTTGCGTCAGTGTTGACAGTTTTTCCGGTTTTATGCAAAAGTAACCAATCGGTTAATTTAGGATTGAACGGTGGGATTGCGTTGGAGCGATTGGCCGGCGGAGGTGCTGCAGGTGTTGCGCCGCGGCGCGGTGATCCCGGCGCACCTGCTCGCGCTCGACGCGGGGCGCAAGCTCGACCGCCGGCGCCAGCGCGCGCTGGCGCGCTACTACCTCGACGCCGGCTCGGGCGGCCTGGCGGTGGGTGTGCACTCCACCCAGTTCGCCATCCGCGAATGCGGCCTGTATCAACCGGTGCTCGAGCTCGCCATGGAGACCGCCGAGTCCTGGGGCAAGCGGGCGCTGGTCATGATCGCCGGGCTCGCCGGCAACACCGCGCAGGCGCGGCGCGAGGCGGTGGTGGCGCGCGACCTGGGATACCACGCCGGGCTGCTGTCGCTCGCCGCCATGAAAAACGCTTCCGAGGACGAGCTCATCGCCCATTGCGGCGAGATTGCAGCGGAGATTCCGGTGGTTGGCTTCTACCTGCAGCCGGCGGTGGGCGGGCTGCATCTGCCGGCCTCGTTCTGGCGCCGCCTGGCCGGCATCGAAAACGTCGTGGCGATCAAGATGGCGCCGTTCAACCGCTACCGCACGCTCGATGTCATGCGCGGCGTGGTCGACGCGCGCGCTGAAGACCGCATCACCCTTTACACCGGCAACGACGATCACATCGTCCTTGATCTGGTCGCGCCGTTCGTGGTGAAGCGCGACGGCGCGGAAGTCGCGCTGCGCATCAAGGGCGGGCTGCTGGGCCACTGGAGCGTCTGGACCAAAACCGCGGTGGAACTCCTGGCGCGCATCCAGGCGGCGGTCGCGGCCGGCGCCATTCCCGCGGAGCTGCTCGCACTCGATTCCAAGGTGACCGACTGCAACGGCGCCTTCTTCGACGTGGCGCACGATTTTCACGGCTGCATCGCCGGCTGCCACGAGGTGCTGCGCCGCCAGGGCCTGTTCGAAGGCATCTGGTGCCTCGATCCGCAGGAAGGCCTCTCCCCCGGCCAGGCGGGGGAAATCAGTCGCGTCATCGCGAGCTATCCTGAGTTCGACGACAGCGTCTTCGTCGCCGCCAATCTGGCGAGATGGCTGGCATGAGCCTGTTCGCAATGGCACAATCCCGGACATTGAACCTCTACTGAAGCGCACATCATGAACGACACCCCGCGCCGCTACACGCTTGCCATCCTGGCCCATGTGCTGCTCATCGCGGCCTGGTATCTGTTCGTCGAGATCGGCAAGGTGCCGAAGTTCGTCATGCCGTCACCGCAGGCGACCCTGGGAGCCCTGTTCACCGGGAACTACCGCTGGGTCGACAACATTCTGGTCACCGCGGTGGAGATCTATGGCGGCTATGCCCTCGCCGTGGTGGTGGGCGTGGCGATAGCGCTGTCGTTCTCCTGGTCGCGCGTATGGGAGAACGCGATGATGCCACTGCTGGTGAGCCTCAACATGATTCCGAAGGTGGCGCTGGGGCCGCTGATCATCGTCTGGTTCTCCTACGGCATGTTTCCCAACATGCTCATCGCCTTTTCCATCGGCGTGTTCCCCATCGTGCTGACCACGGCGCGGGGCCTGCGCGAGGTGGAGCCGGAGCTGCTCGACCTGGTGCGCACGCTGCGCGGCTCGAATTGGCAGATTTTCACCAAGATCCAGCTGCCCGGCGCGCTGCCCTACATTTTCTCCGGCATGAAAGTGGCGGCGGTGCTGGCCGTGGCCGGCGCCATCGTCGGCGAGTTCCTCGGCTCGGAGAAAGGCCTGGGCTACCTCATGCTGCAGGTGCAGGTGACGCTCGACACTGCGGCGATGTTCATGGCAGTGATCCTGATCACCCTGCTCGGCGTGCTGCTGTACGGTCTGGTGCTCGTGCTCGAGCGCCTGATGGTGGTGCAGGACGCGCGCGTCAACTAGCGGTGGCCTGACGCGGCTGAATAACTTGGGTTTCGGCATCTTGCTGTGGATCTTGCGCTGTGCGGTAAATCAGCAGACATAATGTTCTTGAGCCGGCCAGGTTGACTGTCCCAGTCCGGCTAGGCGCGGCCGGTCAGAGTTCCAGTCGCCGGCGTCCGCTTCCGAAAAAACTGAATTGGCGCTTTCGACCCAAACCAGTTATTGGGTTGTCGGCTCATCGCGGCACGAGCGATCAGCCGGGTTACCTCTGTGGGCCAACTGAATTTGGCACACGGTTAGTGCCGGTGTGCGGGGTTTGCGTTGCAAAATTGCGCGAGCGCCTTCGCGCTTGACCGGTCGCCCCCTGGGGGTTGGATGATCATCCGCAGTCCTGCCTAGTCGTCACTGACTACAGGGACAATTTCGCCATCTAGCCCGGCAGGGAAACCGCGCTAGGTGAATTCGTAAACCAGACGTATGGCGGACATGCGGTGTTATGCATAGTCTCGATCGCTTTATCGCCAAGGGTGAACACGCATTTCGGATGTGCATCCCTTGGTGAATCAACTACCGACATCGCCAGGGCGTTCACGCATGGTTCGAACGCCGCCACGCCCGCCATCCCGCGCCGGACTGCACGGCACGGGTCAATTCGGTCATACTGCGAATTCGCCGCCCACACGATGCGCGAAATGTAGGAGGACCACAACATGCAACTTGTTTTCGCAATGGAAAAGACCGGTGCGTACCTGGCCGACACCAAAGTCACGATCGAAGATTCGAAGGGCAAGGCGCAGGTCGAGGCGGTCGCGGATGGTCCGGGGTTCCACGCAACGCTGCCGGCTGGCGGCTACAAGATCACCGCCGACAACAACGGCACCAAGCAGGTCAAGTCCATCAACGTTACCGGCCGCAATCTCAATCGCCTCGTTCTCTATTGGACGCCCGAGCCCGGGGTGGGAGAGAAATGATGGAGCGCAAACGGATCGAGAAGGCGTTGCCGCGCGGCGCCGGTCCTTGTGAATTAGAAGTGCTTTCTCATGTCTGAGGTGCGCCAGCCACCTCAGACACAGCGGCACGTGGCTGGTGACCAAGCTGTAACGTCGCCACGAAAGGCTACCTGTCGCAGTCCGTGGCGAAAGCCCACATCGGCGAGCTATCGCACAAATCCGGCGCACTGCGCCTCTAGCGCACGCTCGCACCTGTGACTCAATCCCTCCATCTGATCACCGGTGGTTCTGGATTTCTGGGAATCAATTTGTGCCGCTATCTCCTCTCGCGCGGATATGCGGTCCGCACGCTCGATATCGCGCCGTTCGACTATCCGGAAAGGAGCCGCGTACAGGCGATTCTGGGCGACATTCGCGACCGCCGCGCTGTGGACAGAGCGATGGAGGGCGTGAACGTGATAGTGCACTGCGCTGCCGCTCTGCCTCTGGCAAGCCGGAAAGACATCATATCCACGGGCGTGGAGGGCACTCGAATCCTACTGCAAAGTGCGATGCATAACGGCGCGGCCCGTTTCGTTTACATTTCTTCAACGGCGGTGTACGGCATCCCGGACCATCATCCGCTTTATGAGACCGACAAACTGTCGGGTGTCGGGCATTATGGGGAGTCGAAGATCTTGGCCGAGGAGCAATGCACAGAATTTCGGCAAGGAGGTCTATGTGTTTCTGTCCTGAGGCCCAAGAGTTTCGTGGGTCCGGAGCGGCTCGGCGCTTTCGAATTGCTCTACGATTGGGCCTACGACGGCAGGAATTTTCCGGTGCTCGGTTCGGGCAACAATCGCTATCAGTTGCTCGACGTCGCCGACCTGTGCGAGCTAATCCACCTGTGTGCGACGCTCGACCGGCATCTGGTCAACGACACGTTCAACGTGGGAGCGAAGGAGTTCGGCACCATGCGCGACAATTTTCAGGCGGTGCTGGATCGCGCAGGCCATGGCAAGAGAGTTATCGGACTTCCCGCCCTGCCGGTGATTTGGACCTTGAGGCTGCTTGAGCGATTTCACTTGTCGCCGCTCTACAAATGGATCTACGAAACCGCGGGAAAGGACAGCTTCGTCTCGGTCGAGTACGTCGAAACCATCCTGGGTTTCGCGCCCAGATATTCCAACCGGGAAGCCCTGATACGCAACTACGACTGGTACGTAGCGCATCGCGACGAGTTCCGGGGCAAGGTGGGCACGACCCATCGGGTGCCTTGGAAGCGAGGCGCGCTCACGCTTGCCAAGGCTTTCTTCTAGCGCGTCGGCGCAGCGAGGGGCCTGACTGTGCAAAAAGATAGAACTCCGCCGCCTGCGAGGTACAGGACCCGCTTGCGCGATCACAGACGGCTGGCCGCTGTTGCGCGGCCTCTGCTCGCAGCGGCGCTCGGCTGGCCAATGGCTTTCGCCGCGTTGGCCGCCGATTCGAACGCCGCTGCATGGCTCGATCAGGCCGCTGAGTACGCGGCGCAGGCCCCGAAGACTGTCATCGAGTTGCAGCAGTTTCGCCGTACCACGACCATAGCAACGCAAGGGCAGCGCCGGACCACGGCAACGCTAATCGAGTTGAACCCACAGATCAACGCGTGGTTTTTGCTCACGCTCGACGGGGGCGAGGGGACCATACGCACCACCTATCATCTTGAGAACGGGGATCCGAGCGGTCAGCGAATCCGGCTGGCCGAAGCGTATGGCGACGGGATTCAAGTCGTTTCCGCGGCCGGCATCCGCAACTGTAAGCTCTGGTCGCCCGCTTCGGGGAGCGTCCTGGAGCAGGCGCGGCGTTCGTCGCTCCCTTATGCGCCGGTGTGCGAGGGTCGCCTGTATCTGCGCAATGCAGTAAGCGGAAAGTCCACCAATCTCGAGAAGGCAACTGGCTTCCTCCGGGATCACGTGTGGGGTGGGGAAAAGATCATTGGTTTGGTGCGCCAGCAGTTTTATCGCGACGCCTTTCTTGAGAAAGGAACCCCAGGCCCGGGGCCCAAGCGCGGCGACAAGGATGGGGGGATTCGCGATGGCCCGATTTCGGCGGCCGTCGGCCGCGCCTATGCCGACCAGTACGTGCTGCCGGAGCACCTCGGCATTGACCTAGGCCAGTCGGACAGGGGCCTCACGCCCGGCCAATGGTATCCCGCCGTCGGGCTGGACGGAGCCTATGGGAGTCTGATCGAGCCGCGAGCGATCGACATGGAAATCCCGGCAAGCTACCGGAGCAGGGTGAAGAATCTTGATGCGGTCGAGGCGAGCGCGCTCGCCTATCTCGTCGCGTTCGATCTGTCGGAGTTCGATCTGGGTTTCGCGCTGGGCACCGATCACCCGAGAGTTGGCTGGTCGCCACGAACCCTGGACGAGGTGCGCGATCATAGCCTACCGGGTCCCGACGGAATTGGTACGGTCGCCCCATTGGTAGTCAACGGCACGGTCAGTCCATTGCTCGCCGGCCGCATGGTCGCCACCTTCACCGGAGGCTTCAAGCGCGAGCATGGCGCCTTCCGCTACGGCGCCCTGGCGCATCGCAATCACGGCAGCCACTACGGCTTCATCGAGCAGGGCAGCCTGTTCAGCAAGCTCCAGCCGGGACTCGCGACCTTGTATGTACTGAATGATGGAACGGTCGCGATGAAGACCTGGAACAAGGAAGATGACGCTATGCTACCGCGCATCAGGCATGCACGGCAGAACGGAGTCCCCCTGATCGAGCCAGACGAACGCACCGGGGTTCCTGCTCCCGGAGCACTGATCGCTCAATGGGGGCCGGGCAACTGGTCAGGCTCGGCGGACGAGAATCTGCGCACGCTGCGCGCCGGCGCCTGCCTGCAGGAGACTGGCTCCAGACGCTTTCTCGTCTATGGCTTTTTTTCCAGCGCCACGCCTTCGGCGATGGCGCGGGTATTCCAGGGCTACGGTTGCCGCTACGCGATGCATCTGGATATGAATGCGCTCGAGCATACCTACCTCGCATTGTACGTTCGCGACGCGGACCGTCTCGTGATCGAGCATCTGGTGCAGGGGATGGCTGAGGCCGACAAAAAGGTGGCAGGCAGGCTGATCCCGAGGTTTCTTGGCCTGCCTGACGACCGCGACTTCTTTTATCTTGTCCGAAGGAAGAGACAACAATGAACCAACGGTGGCTCCAGTCCGCGGTATGGATAACTTCTATGTGGGTAGAAATGGCATTGCTATCGACCGTGGCCGCCGCTGCGCCGCTCACCGAGCAGAATGCGCAGATGTTAAGCGAGTTGCAGCGAGTACATGGCCTGAGCGAACAGCAGATGCAGAAGATCCGCGCGATCTTCGCGCGCTCGGGCTTCGCCGGGCAAGGCAATCCGGCCATCTCCGAACATCCGATGACGCCCGAGCAGTGCAAGACCAAGCTCGCGCAACAGTCGGTAAGCTACGCGAATGATGAATTCGAGCGCATCTGCCACGCCAAATACATGGCTCCCCTGTACGATCCAACTTCGCAACGCCCCGAGGACGCCAAGGCGTGCATCGACCAGTTCGAATATCCCGACATCCCCTGCGTCTACCCTGTCGTGTGGGTCAAGGCGCGCGAGGCCGCCGAAATCTGCGAGGCCATGGGCAAGCGGATGTGTGACGCCCACGAATGGGAAGGTGCCTGCGCCGGGCGATTTGAGGCGCCTGATTATCGCTTCGACCTGGCCAAGGGAGTGAGTCCGCAGACCGCCATTGCGCGCATGCGCACTGCGCATAATCGCGCGCACGAGGCGGACAAACAATGGAGCTACGGCCCCGCCTACCAGCGCGGCATTTGCGCCACCGCCAGCCACAAGAGCCGTTCCTGTCAGGGAGGCGGCTGGAACTCATGCGGGTCGAATACCTATCCCGCAGGAGATTTCCCGGCTTGCCGCAGTCCACTTGGTGTGTACGATTTAAACGGCAACGCGGCGGAGCACATGAATCTGCCTCTGACCGAGGGCCAGATGGCGAGCGGGGGCAGCCGGCAGCTAGGCTACACTGAGATGAAGGGTAGCTGGTTCATTTTCGACAGCTACCGCGCTCACGACGACTGGTGCCGCTGGCGGGCTCCTTTCTGGCATGGCACGCGGGTCATGGATGAGCACAGCCATGCCAATTACCACCTTGGGTTCCGCTGCTGCAAGACGCTCAGCGAGCAGTGACGAGCCGAAAGTCGCGCGAGTACTCATAGCAGCGGGCTTTGGCAAACTGGTTTATAGTGGCGCCCGTGTCGAATTCGATGGCGATGCGCGATCGCGGAGGATGGTGATGCTTCAGCCGTATGTAGGTCGAACGGCGCGAGTGATAGGTAGATCGCAGGCGCTTTCGCTTGGCAGGTTTATTGTTGTCGCCGCGCTTGGCTTCGCGAACGCAGGATTCGCAGCGGTCCCTGAGGTATCGTGCGATCAGTTCGCGCAAAGAATTCCGCAGCGTTCAGGCGCGGCGTTGCCCGCAAGCAAACTAGTCCAGCGGCTACGGGGAATGAACGTGGTCGAACGTGAGACTGCGGTCGCCGCCGAGTTGCTGGCGGGGAATGTTCCGGATTTTCTGAGGCGCCTCGCGCCGGTCCGATTGACCGGCCACGTTCCCGGCGGGCGCACGGTCCACCTGACCTTCTGCACCCTACCCGATTACCTCGCGATCGGGTCGGACGAAGACTTCATGCTGGTTCCGATGCGGCTGCAAACAGCACTTGTCGTCGCGGACTCTTATGGCTTTTTGCTGCCCACCACGAAGATGGTCGATGCGATCTATGAGCAAGCGTCGCTACGCCTGGCTCCACAGCCTCTGCCTGCCGGGGCTGAGATGCGCTCGACCGACTACTATTGGCGCCACAACCAGAGGGTTGCGGAGCAACGCTCGAATTTTGGGCTGTCGCTGGGTGTGTTGACGGCCGGCGACAAAAAGGACCTCGTGCTCAGCAACCGTCTTTGGCGAAACCCGCGGCAACTCGCAATCTATGGGTGGCATCGTGCCATCGATCGGCCGATTCAACCGCTCAGCACGATTCACGGAGCCCGCTACGTCGATTACAGCCATGGCGTTCGGTTGGTCGCCCCCGTGGCATACGTGGACGGCGAGGCGAGGTCACTCTTGGATGTCCTGAAAGACACCCAATTGGCCAGCATGCTGAGTGGCGAGGGCGCAATCCAACATCTCGTCGAGCTATTGGATATCTTGAAGGCCCCTTCACACAGTACGCTTCCCGGCGCGTAGGACTTGGCTCGTCGAATCACTGTCCACGCAAGATCCGCATCCTACGGATGCACGGTAATCGGGGAAGCGGACACTTGCGTCGCTACACCTGACTGACGCAATGAGCAAAGCGCGAAAGACAGGTTAGGCTGAAGAGCGGAGCTTCACGACGACGTGGCTGACCATCTGAAGTGGGTCGAACTCAGACATTTTGGCCTCGTCTCACAGGCTTGAATCGTGTCCTGACGTTCTGTAACGCAGCATAGGAAGCAGATTTCGGCCATCCCGATCACCCGGAGAGGTGACGTAATACAGATGCCCTGAATTCCAAGTTCGAGGATCAGCGTAGCCCCGAAGTTTGGGACACCCCTTCAGCTTCTTCCCTCGAACAGGTCGCGCCCCTGCACCAGCGCGCGGATCTTGCCGTCGGCCATGTTGCGCTTGAGCATCCAGAAGCCGCAGTCGGGGTGAACGTACTTCACCCGCCCGGGCCCGAGCGTTTTCTCCGCCCGCTCGATCGCGCGCGCGATCTCTTCGGCCGATTCGACTTCGGTGCGCTTGACGTCGACCACCCCGAGGCCCAGGCCGATTTCGGGCCGCAGGTCGCGAAACACGGCCAGCTCCTCTGGCGGCCGGTGCGCGCACTCCATCACCACGTGATCGGCGTGCAGGGCATTGAGATAGTCCATCAACTTCGCCCAATTGCCTTTCTGGATCGACTGCCCGCCGTAGTTGCCGAAGCACAGGTGCACTGCCGGCTTGCCCTTCACCGCGTCGAGCACGCGGTTGATGGCGCTGGCCGCCCATTTCCATTCGTCCGGATGCCCGGGCAGGTTGGCCTCGTCGATCTGCACCACGTCGGCGTCGACGTGCCGCACCTGCTGGGCGAGCACGTCGGCGATGGCGTGCGCGAGCTCGGGCGTGTCCTTGTAATGCTTGTTGAGCAGGGTTTTGGCGAGCATGTGCGGGCCGGTGACGGTGAACTTGAACGGTTTCGTCGCCAGCGCCTTGGCCCGCGCGCAGGCCGAAGGCAGGTCGAGCGTGCCGCTGCCCAAGGGGCGGTCGACGACGCCCGGAGGGCGCGCGCGGAACTGCATGCCGCCCGCCTTGCGGTATTCGATCAGCTCCTCGAAACCGATTTCGCGCCGCACCCCGGCCATCGGGCGCACGAAATACTCGATCATGCCGTTGGTTTCGGGATGATTGATGTCGAAGCGGTAGAGCTCGCCATCGCAGACGACATCGATGCCGGCCTGCTCCTGCGTCGCCAGGACCACGCGCATGGCGTCGACGAGCGCCTGCTCGGAGGGGCTGGCGGCGAGCCAATCGGGAACGGGGTAGGAACCGACGACGGTGGTCTTGATGCGCGGGGCGGCCATGTTCTCTCCTGAGTAAGAATTCAACGTTTGCAATTATTAACCGTTTGGATAAAAATTTCAGCATGGCTGAACAGAAGAAAACCAAGGCCGGCCGCACCAAGACATCCACGGCCCCGGGACGCGTCCGGCGCGACCCCGAGCGCACCCGCGCCCGCATCCTCGAGGCGGCGCGCGTCGAGTTCGCCCGCCGCGGCCTGGGCGGGGCGCGCATCGACCAGATCACCGCGCGCGCCGGTTCCAACAAGCGCATGATCTACTATTATTTCGGCAACAAGGAGGCGCTGTTTTTGGCGGCGCTCGAGTCGGCGTACGAGGCTATCCGGATGGCCGAGCAGTCGCTCAGGCTCACCGATCTCGAACCGGCCGAGGGCATACGGCGCCTGGTGCGGTTCACCTGGGACTATTACCTCGCGCACCCCGAGTTCATCACCCTGCTGAACAGCGAGAACCTGCACCGCGCCCGGCACCTGAAGAAGTCGAAAGAAATCCAGGCCCTGCACTCGCCGCTGGTGGCGATGCTCGACGGTCTGCTCCGGCGCGGCCAGCGTGCCGGCGTCTTCAGGCGCGGCGTCGATGCGGTGCAGCTCTACATTTCGATCGCTGCGCTCGGTTATTTCTATCTGTCCAACAACCACACGCTGTCGACGATTTTCGGCCGCGACCTGATGCGGCCGCAGGCGCTGAAGCAGCGCCTGGGGCATATGACCGCGCTGGTGCTGGGCTTCCTGTCGAAATAGCCACGCCGGCTCCCCGGCGCGGCCGCGGCTTTGTTGACCCGGCAGCGTACATCGTGTCTAATGTAACCAATTGGTTAATAATGGGAACGAGCTTCCGTGCAGCCTGGCAAAGGCGCCCGGGGCCCGGAGCATGAGGGAGATTTACACAGGTGGCTGAGCCTTTCATTCATCTGTCCGGCGTGCGCAAGCTCTATCGCCGGCGCGACGCCGAGTACCTGGCGATATCCGATGCGACTTTCGATGTCATGGCGGGCGAGTTGGTGGCGCTGGTCGGGCCTTCGGGCTGCGGCAAGACCACGCTGCTGAAAATACTCGCCGGCCTGCACGGGCACGATGGCGGCGAAGTGAAAATCGGGTCGGCCACCCACCCGTTCGACCCGGCGCGCGACGTCGGCATGGTGTTCCAGCAGCCGCTGCTGCTCAAATGGCGGCGCATCCTCGAGAACGTGCTGCTGCCGGCGGAAATCCTGGGCCTGCCGCCGGAGGCGAGCCGCGAACGGGCAATGCAGTTATTGGACCTGGTGGGCCTCGCGGGCTTCGAGCACAAGTACCCGTACGAGCTCTCCGGCGGCATGCAGCAGCGCGCGGCCATTGCCCGCGCACTCGTCCACGACCCGAAGCTGATCCTGATGGACGAGCCGTTCGGCGCGCTGGATGCGCTGACGCGCGAGAAAATGAACCTGGAATTGCTGCGCATCTGGAAGGAAAGCCAGAAGACCATTATCTTCGTGACCCACGGCATTTCCGAAGCGGTGTTCCTCGGCACGCGCGTGGTCGTGCTCACTGCGGGACCGGCGCGCATGGCGGACAACATCACCATCGAGCTCGCGCATCCGCGCACGCTCGACATGAAGACGAACAAGGAGTTCGGCGATTACACCCGCCGCATCTACAAGCTGCTGGGAATGGAATGAACGCGCGGTGAAAGAATCTTCAGTCATCTGCGCAGAATTGTCGACGCGACCAGTCAAAAATCCGGTTTTTCTCGGGTTTGTATACATCTCGCGATTTCGTGTTTTGCGCATTTGCAAAACACGAAATCGCGAGAAATGCGATGCATGAGCTTGAGACACTATTTGCCGCTGGCTTATCGGGCTTAGGAGTGCAATAGCATGACCGAAAAACGACTAGGCATCATCATGCACGGCGTGACCGGCCGCATGGGCACGAACCAGCACCTGATCCGCTCGATCTGCGCGATTCGCGATCAGGGCGGGGTGGCGCTTGCCGACGGCACGCGCGTCATACCCGATCCGATCCTCGTCGGCCGCAGTGCCGACAAGCTCGAGCGCCTGGCCAAGGCGCACGGCATCGGGCGCTGGACCACCGACGTCGATTCGGCGCTGGCGAACAAGGACGACCGGCTGTTCTTCGACGCGGCGTCGACCCAACTGCGGCCGACCATCCTGAAACAGGCGATCGCCGCGGGCAAGGATATCTACTGCGAGAAACCGGTGGCGACCGGCCTGGCGGAGGCGCTCGACCTGTACCGCGCGGCGAAAAAGGCCGGCATCAGGCACGGCGTGGTGCAGGACAAGCTGTGGCTGCCCGGCCTGCTGAAACTCAAGCTGCTGCGCGATGCGGGTTTCTTCGGCAAGATCCTGTCGCTGCGCGGCGAGTTCGGATACTGGGTGTTCGAGGGCGACTGGCAGGCGGCGCAGCGCCCGAGCTGGAACTACCGCAAGGAAGACGGCGGCGGCATCATTCTCGACATGCTGTGCCACTGGCGCTACGTGCTCGACAACCTGTTTGGCGAGGTGAAAAGCGTCAGTTGTATCGGCGCGACGCACATTCCCGAGCGCTGGGACGAGGACGGCAGGAAGTACCGGGCCACCGCCGACGATGCCGCCTACGCCACGTTCGAACTCGAGGGCGGCGTGATCGCGCATATCAACAGCTCGTGGGCCGTGCGCGTGCGCCGCGACGATCTCCTGACCTTCCAGGTCGACGGCACGCATGGCTCGGCGGTGGCCGGGCTGCAGCGCTGTTTCAGCCAGGCGCGGGTGAACACGCCCAAGCCGGTATGGAATCCCGACGTGCCGCAGAGCATAGATTTTTTCGACACCTGGCAGGAAGTGCCGGGCAACGTCGCCTACGACAACGCATTCAAGGTCGAGTGGGAGCTGTTCATCCGCCATCTGTTCGAAGGCACGCAGTTCAAATGGGACCTGCTCGAGGGGGCGAAGGGACTGCAGCTGGTGGATTGCGCGCTGAGAAGCTGGGCCGAGCGGCGCTGGGTCGACGTGCCGAAAATGCAAGCGTGAGACATAAGTCTGTTTTGGAAATCGAACGTCCGGCGTGGAGCCGATGATGAATGCACCTGAAAAATTGAGCGTGAGCATCAAATTGCCGGCGGCCGGCGGGCGGCTGGAACACTTCAGGCTCTCGGCGCCGCGGAACTTCCCGCGCAAGGCCGCCGGCGCGTTCAATCGCGTCGCCTATTCCGCCGCCCACGTGGTGGCCGATCCGCTGGCGGCGGTCGATCCCTGGCAGGGCTGCGCCATAGACTGGGACGCGACCATCGCCTACCGCCGCACGCTGTGGGGCCTGGGACTCGGCGTGGCCGAGGCCATGGACACGGCGCAGCGCGGCATGGGCCTCGACTGGCATACCTCGCTCGAACTCATCCGCCGCTCGATCGACGCAAGCCGCGCCCAAAAAGGCGCGCTGCTCGCGAGCGGCGCCGGCACCGACCATCTCGCCGCCGAAGCCGCCACGAGCCTGGACGACGTGATCCGCGCCTACGAAGAGCAGGTCGCCGCGATCGAAGCGCTCGGCGGCCGCATCATCCTGATGGCGAGCCGGGCGCTCGCGCGCGTGGCCAGGTCTGCCGACGATTACCACAAGGTCTACGACCGCATACTCGGCCAGGTCAGGGAACCGGTGATCATCCACTGGCTGGGGGAAATGTTCGATCCGGCGCTGGCCGGATACTGGGGGCATGCGGACCACTACCAGGCGATGGAGGTCGCCCTCGAGATCATTGCGCGCAACGCGTCCAAGGTCGACGGCGTGAAGATCTCCCTGCTGGACAAGGACAAGGAAATCGCCATGCGCCGGCGCCTGCCCCAAGGAGGGGGAGCGGGCGCCTCGGCATCGTCCGCGGGCGTGCGCATGTACACCGGCGACGATTTCAACTACGCCGGGCTGATCGAGGGGGACGCGGCGGGTCATTCGGACGCGCTGCTCGGAATTTTCGACGCCATCGCGCCGGCCGCCTCGGCCGCGCTCTCGGCGCTGGGGAAGAACGATCGCAATACCTTCCACGAAATCCTCGCGCCGACGGTGCCGCTGTCGCGCCACATCTTTTGCGCGCCGACGCGTTACTACAAGACCGGCGTGGTGTGCATGAGCTGGCTCAACGGCCACCAGGACCATTTCGTCATGGTCGGCGGCCAGCAGAGCGCGCGCTCCATCCTGCATCTTGCCGAGCTGTTCCGCCTCGCCGACGCGGCCGGGCTGCTGCGCGATCCGGAACTCGCCTGCGCGCGGATGAAGCAATTACTTGCCGTTCATGGAATTGCGCAGTGAAGACGAAATTGTCTTGTGTGTGGCGACTTGAATCGCGCCGCCGTTATTGCAGCGTTTTGATATTGCGCGGACGAAAAGCCGTCCGCGCGGATCGTCGATTGCGCACGGATGAAAAGCACATCCGTGCGCAATCGACGATCTTGTATAAAACCCCCGCACTGTTCTTGTTGTTAACAATAACCGTGTTTTCTGTACGGATGTGCTTTTCATCCGTACAGAAAACACGGTTGGCGCGCGCAGCGCGCAAGTCCGCTCGCGGCGTGCGACAGTATTTAGGACGCTGTATATATGAATAATTTCCCACCCAATCCGGACTTGCTCTCGCTCAACACCGCCACGGTGCGGGAAAAGTGGAGCCTGCGCCAGATGATCGAGGGTTGCGCGCGCCATGGCATACGCGGCATCGCGCCCTGGCGCGACAAGCTGGCCGAGCTCGGCGCGAAGGAGGCGGGGAAGCTGATCCGGGCGCACGGCCTCACCGTCACCGGCTTGTGTCGCGGCGGCATGTTTCCGGCGGCGGACCGGCAGGGCCGGCGCGCGGCGATCGAGGACAATCTGCGCGCGATCGAGGACGCAGCCACCCTGGAAGCCAGGTGCCTGGTGCTCGTGGTCGGCGGACTGCCACCGGAGTCGAAAGATCTCGCCGGCGCGCGCGAGCAGGTGCGCGACGGCATTGGCGAGGTCCTCGGCCATGCCCGCGGCTGCGGCGTGCCGCTCGCCATCGAGCCGCTGCATCCCATGTATGCCGCCGATCGTGCCTGCGTCAACACCCTGGCCCAGGCGAACGATCTGTGCGATGAGCTGGGAGAAGGGCTGGGACTGGCGCTGGATGTCTACCATGTCTGGTGGGATCCGCGGCTGCAGGCGGAAATCGAGCGCGCGGGCGACAAGCGCCTGCTCGCTTTCCATGTTTGCGATTGGCTGGTGCCGACCACCGATCTCCTGCTCGATCGCGGCATGATGGGCGACGGCGTAATCGACATACCCCTCATCCGCTCCTGGATCGAGGCAGCCGGCTACCGCGGTTTCCACGAGGTGGAGATATTCTCCGCCAACAACTGGTGGCGGCGCGACCCGGATGAAGTCCTAGCCACCTGCCGCGAGCGCCACCAGCGGTTTTGCTGAAATCCGCTTGAACCGCGCCGATGGCGCGCTGCAACGCAAGTCGGACCGCTGCGCAGTGTGCGCAAAGATGCAATAACCATTGATTTTCGTCATGGCAGCGCCATTCCTGCCTATCGCGGCGCCGGCGTTCCGCGGTAAAATCGCAGCCTCAATTCCGCGCCGTTTCCATTCCCTTCTTATCTCAGGAGCATCAGCATGGACACGAAACTGCTTTCCAAGACCGCCCAGGCCATGGTCGTCAAGGGCAAAGGCCTGCTCGCCGCCGACGAATCCTCCGGCACCTGCGAGAAGCGCTTCAAGTCGATCAATACCGAGTGCACCGAGCCCAATCGCCGCGCCTGGCGCAACCTCCTGCTTACCACCAAGGGCACCGAGGAATTCATCAGCGGCGTCATCCTGTTCGACGAGACCATCCACCAGAAAACCATCGATGGCGAAGTGCCGTTTGCGCAATATCTCGAGAGCAAAGGCATCATCCCGGGCATCAAGGTCGACGGCGGCGTGCACGACCTGGCCTTGTGCCCCGGCGAGAAGGTGAGCGAGGGCCTGGACGGGCTGAGAAAGCGCCTGGCCGAGTATTTCAAGCTCGGTGCGCGTTTCGCCAAGTGGCGTTCGGTCATTACCATCGGCGACGGCATCCCCAGCCATGCCTGCATCTACGCCAATGCGCATGCGCTCGCGCGCTACGCCGCGCTGTGCCAGGAGGCCTCGATCGTGCCCGTGGTCGAGCCTGAAGTTCTGCTCGACGGCAGCCATACCATAGAGCGCTGTTTCGAAGCGTCCGAGGCGACGCTCAGCGCGACGTTTGCCGCGCTGCGCGCGCACAACGTGTCGCTCGAGCACACCATACTCAAGGCCTCGATGGTCATTTCGGGCAAGGACTGCCCGAAACAGGCGAGCGTCGAGCAGGTCGCCGAGCAGACCCTGCGCTGCCTGAAGCGCACCGTGCCTGCGGCCTTGCCCGGCATCGTGTTCCTGTCCGGCGGCCAGACCGACGAGGCCGCGACCGCGCACTTGAACGCGATGGCGGCGACGCCCGGCCTGCCCTGGCCGCTCACCTACTCCTACAGCCGCGCGTTGCAGAACCCCGCGCTCAAGGCCTGGCTCGGCAAGGCCGCCAATGTCGCCACCGCGCAAAAGGCCTACTACCACCGCGCGCGCATGAACAGCCTCGCGAGCCAGGGCAAGTACCGGCCCGACATGGAAAAGCAGGCCGCTTAGCGTCGGGCGATCCTGATCTTGCGTATGTGCTGGGCTTAGGGAGCGCGTAATGGCCAAACGTACCAAGCCGCTGGTCGGCATCGTCATGGGCTCCACCTCGGATTGGGAGGTGATGCAGCAGGCGGCGAGGCAACTGAAAGACTTCGGCGTCGCCTGCGAAGCCCGCGCGCTGTCGGCGCATCGCACGCCCGACCTGCTCGAGCAGTGGATCAGCACCATGACCAAGCGCGGCGCGCAATGCTTCATCGCCGGCGCCGGCGGCGCGGCGCATCTCGCCGGTGTGGTCGCGGCCCGCACCACTTTGCCGGTGCTGGGCGTCCCGATGCCGTCCAAATACCTCCAGGGGCTGGATTCTCTGTTGTCTATCGTGCAGATGCCCAAGGGCATTCCGGTTGCGACCTTCGCCATCGGCGAGGCGGGCGCCGCCAACGCGGGCTTGTTTGCGGTGGCGATGCTCGCGCTCAATGACGCTGGTCTGGCGCGGCGCCTGCAGGCTTTTCGCGACAAACAGGCGGACGTTGTAAAGCGGGTGAAGCTGCCCGATCTCTGAAGGGCGGTGTGTGCGGCAGGCCTCGCGCACGCCAGCCCTTGCACGCTCCCATCACCTGATTCATCTCACCGAGAAGAAAAGCGATGACCACCTTACTGCAAACTTCGATCAGCAGCCTGCCTTTCCTGCACCGCGGCAAGGTGCGCGACATCTATGCCGTGGGCGACGACAAGCTGCTGGTGGTGCAGACCGACCGCCTGTCCGCATTCGACGTGATTCTCGACGATCCGATCCCGGGCAAAGGAGAGGTGCTTACGGCCCTGTCCAATTTCTGGTTCGGCAAACTCGGCCACCTCGTGCCCAATCACATGACCGGCATCGATCCGGAATCGGTGGTGAGCGGCGAAGCCGAGCGCGCGCAGGTGCGCGGCCGCGCCATGGTGGTGAAAAAATTCAAGCCGCTTTCCATCGAAGCCATCGTGCGCGGCTACATCATCGGCTCGGGCTGGAAGGACTACCAGAAGACCGGCACCCTGTGCGGCATCGCGCTGCCTCCCGGCCTGAAGGAAGCGGCGAAACTGCCGCAAACCATTTTCACCCCGTCGACCAAGGCGCCGGCGGGCCAGCACGACGAAAACATCTCGTTCGCCGAGGCCGAGCAGCGCATCGGCAGAGACATCGCGCGCCAGGTGCGGGACGCGGCGATTTCCCTCTATACCCATGCCGCCGAATACGCTGCCGCGCGCGGCATTATCATCGCCGACACCAAGTTCGAGTTCGGCACCGATGCCGCCGGCCGCGTCTACCTGATCGACGAGATCCTCACCTCCGATTCATCGCGCTTCTGGCCGATGGCGGAATACAAAGTCGGCATGAGCCCGCCCTCGTTCGACAAGCAGTTCGTGCGCGACTGGCTGGAGCAGCAGCCATGGAACAAGAAGGCGCCGGCGCCGCGCCTGCCCGCCGACATCATCGCCAGGACTGCGGAGAAATACCGCGAAGCGCTGCGGCTGCTCACCAGCTAATTCTCCCTCTCCTCGGCGCCCTGCCGGGTGCCGCGGGAGAGGCGACCACACACCGATCGCGTGCCCGCCATCCCCACCTCATCCGAGATCGAGCGCGCTGCCGCGATCCTGAGGGCGGGCGGATTGGTGGCCTTTCCCACCGAGACCGTCTACGGCCTGGGCGCCGATGCGTCCAATTCCGCCGCAGTGGCGAAAATCTTTGCCGCCAAGGGCCGGCCGCAAGACCATCCGGTGATCGTGCATCTGGGCAGCATCGAGCTGCTGCCGCAGTGGGCGCGAGCGATTCCCCCGGCGGCACAGAAGCTGGCCGCGGCCTTCTGGCCCGGCCCGCTGACCCTGATCCTCGAGCGCGCGAGCGGCGTCCCCGATTGCGTCACCGGTGGCCAGGACACGGTGGGACTGCGCATTCCGGGGCATCCCGTGGCGCTCGAACTATTGAACGCATTTGCCGGGGAAAAGGGCGGACGCCGTTTCAGCGGCGTGGCCGCGCCTTCGGCCAACAAGTTCGGCCGCATCAGCCCGACCACGGCCGAGCATGTGCGCGCCGAGCTTGGCGCTGCCGTGGACTGCGTGCTCGACGGCGGTGAATGCGGCGTCGGCATCGAATCGACCATCGTCGACCTGTCGCGCGGACGCGCGGTGCTGTTGCGTCCCGGTGAAATCACGCCGGCGCAGATTGCCGCGGTCCTCGGCGCCGACGTGGAACTGCCGGATGCCGCCGCGCCCCGCGTGTCGGGCGCGCTCGACAGCCACTACGCGCCGCGCACGCCGCTGCATCTCGTGGCTGCGGCGGAATTGCCGGCGAGACTGGCTGCGCTGCGTGGGAAAAAACTCGCGGTGCTCGCGCGCGCCGCAGCGCCCGCAGGGCTGAAGGAAGTGAGCTGGCAGACGGCGCCGCGCGCGGCGGCGGGCTACGCGCACGAGCTCTATGCGAGCCTGCGCCGCCTCGACGCTCTGGGTTGCGCCGCGATTCTGGTTGAGACTCCGCCCTCAGCTCCGGAGTGGCAGGGCGTGAACGACCGGCTCAGGCGAGCGTCGTCAATCTGATTTAGGCGAGGGGCGGCATTTCCATGCCGCCCCTCGCGCTCACGCCGCCCTGCTGACTTTGCGATCGAGCAGGCGCGTAAAGTTGTCGAGTGAGATCAAGTGCGCGTAGATGCGGCCCATGACGCCCTTCTTGATCAGATTCTTGTGCTGGCTGGCGTTCAGGAACTCCATTTTTTTCTCGTCCACACGGTACATCCCGGTCAGGTTCATCGCCGCCCCGGCTTTGGTCTGCGCCTGCATCGCGAAGGGTTCGATCAGCGCATAGTCGGAAAGGATCGCGGACATTTCCCGGCTGCGCTCCAGGTCGGCTTCATACTCCTGCAGCAGCTTTTCGATCGGCTGCCACTTTGGCAGCGACTTGCCCTCGGCATCGAACATGGTTTCGCCCTGGTCGTCGAGGAAATCCTTTTCGACGCAGATGAGGCGGTCTGCCTGTTCCACGTTGTCCAGGTTCACCCGTGCCATGCAGAAGGGGTAGCGCCGCACGTAGGCCGGGAGATACACGCTCTTGTCCCAGACGCCGTTCGCGAGGAACAGGTTCTCGCCGTCGGCAATGCCCAACACCGCCACCGGGGCGTAGGTTTGACCATTGTCGCCGCTGGTAAATACCAGAGGATAGTCGCGGCAGGCCACCGAAAACTCGGT
>JADGRR010000111.1 GCA_017880745.1 Burkholderiales bacterium | reverse complement strand
GCCGGCCGTTCTCCAGCGCGGTGTCGACCCCGAGACTGCCAAGGCGCACGGTCTCGGCCTCGAGCGCATTCGCGCTGCTGTCATAACGCGCGCCGGCGAGCGACACATTGGCGAGTTTGAGCGCAGGCTGCGGCGCGCTTCCCGGCGGCGCAGACGCAGCAAGCGCATCCAGTCTGGCGAGCGCGAATTTTCCTGCATCGACGCGCACGCGCATGCCCTGAGCGCCCGACACTGCATCAAAGCTGAAACTGCCGCTCAGGCCGTCCGCGGCAAGCGCGAGCGGCGTCTTCGCCGTGCGGTCGGTGTAGCGCGCCGACCCATTGGCGATCTCCACGGCGCCGATGCTTGCCTGCCACGCACCCGGCTTGGCGCCGCTGGCCGCGTCGCCCCCGCGGCCGCCGAACATGCGCAGCAGGTCCAGCTCGCCCTTGGCATCGCGCTCGACCGCCAGCGTGAGGTCGGCGACGTGCAAGCCCTTGGCAGAGACGCGCTGCGACCCAAAATCGAATGCCGCGCCGTCCAGCGCAAGCTGGCGCAAACCGGCCAGGGGCTTCGTTTCATCGCCCGCGGTGAACAGGGCGCTGGTGATACCGAGCGCGTGCACCGAACCGCGGCGCGTTCCGAACGCGAACTGCGCGCCGTCGAGCGCGACCGGGCCGACCTTTGCGAGCAGGACCTTGTCCTTGCCCGAGACCACGGTCGATGCGCCGATGCGCGCCGCCGTGACCGACGCATGTTGCGTGGCGGAATCGAAATCGATGCCGCCGAGCGAAATCGCACCGAACTTCGCCAGCAACGCTCGTTCTCCGGCGCCGCTGAGCGCTAGCTCCCGCAGGCCGAGCTTCGCGCCCTTCAGGGTGAGGCGGGGTTTGCCTTGCTCGAGCGAGAAACGATACGGCAATTCGAGATCGGCGCGGCCCGCGACGATGCGTATCGCGGTGAAGTCATCGACATAAGACTTTAGTTCCGCCAGCCCCGCATTCCCGATGATGAGCGTGCCCGTGGCTGTGAGCGGCGTAAGCGCAATCTCCCCCTTCCAGCGCAGGGTCGCGCCCCCCGGGGTCTGCCCGGCGAGCGCATACGATCCTTTGTCCGCGTCCAGCGTGGACAGCGACGCAAGATCAATCGACAGGCGCTCGACGCGATCGCGGTAGCCCTGTCGATGATCCTCGAAGTCGATGCTGCCGTTCGCCACGGAAAAATTGCCGATGGCGAAGCGCGCCGGTTGCCCCGAATCCGCAGCCCCGGTGTCGGGCAGCAGCGTGGCGAGGTTCAGCCGGCCGTCCTTCGCAATTTCCAGGTGCACCGCGGGATCGACCAGGCGCACTTCGTCCAGCACCCAGGCCCGGCGCAGCAGCGAATGCCAGCGGAATCCGACAACGGCGTCGGTGAACCCGAGCACCGGCCGGCCCTCCATCGTTTCGAGCGCAAATTCGCGCACGTGCAGCCTGAGCGTGAACGGGTTGAAGCTGATCTCGCCGATGCGCGCCCGCTGATGGAGTTGTTGTTCGACAAAACGCGGCAGTTCGCGCCCGGCGACCCACGGGGCGAGCACGAATCCGGCAAGGGCATACGCAAGCGCAAATGCGGCCACGATGACTGGGACAAGCAGCCATCTGCGATGGGGCGCTCTAGGTCGGGTCTGTGGGCTCATAACCGCCGCGGTGCAGGCAGGTTGCGCAGTCGCCATCGGGCTTTGCCGCCCGGACCGTTGACCAGGTCACGACGACGCCGCGTTCGACCATTACATCATAGACTATCCTCTGCCAGATCATGCAGAAAACCTTGGCGCGTACCAAACTGGTCTTCTTGCGGCAGACCGAGAGCGCATTGCGAAACGAGGGGATCAAGGTGGCCAAGCAAGGATCCAACCCCTTCCCTGGCCCCTCATGCTTCCCCGAGTCAGCGGCCGTCCCGGTAATTCTGACACGGCCGCCAAGCGATTCGGATCCGATCTACTTGCCAACATATAGTGCTGGAAACTGCCGTTGAAGGTCGGCGATTTTCGGCAGGTCATTGATGACGATATACGGCTGGGTCGGATGGCGCACCAGATAATCCTGGTGGTACGCCTCGGCCTCGTAAAACGCCTTCAGCGGCGTCACCTGGGTAACGATGGGGCGCGGCAACACGCGCGCCGCCTGAAGCTGGGCGATGTACGCTTCGGCCACGCGCTTCTGCTCGCCGTTGGCAAAGAACACCGCCGAACGGTATTGGGTACCCGTGTCCGGACCTTGCCGATTGAGTTCCGTTGGATCGTGCGCGACCGAAAAGAACACCTTCAACAGCTGCCCGTAGCTGATGCGTGAGGGATCGTAGCTTATGCGCACCGATTCGGCGTGCCCGGTGCTGCCGGAACTCACTTCGTCGTATTTGGCCGTATTCGCGCTGCCGCCCGCGTAGCCCGAAACGACCTGGGTGACACCCTTGACGTGTTCAAACACCGCCTCCACGCCCCAGAAGCAACCGCCCGCGAAGACAGCGGTTTGCGTGTCTTTTGCCGTCGCCAGCGACGCATCGATTTTGGGATCGGGAAGCGGCGTGGCGGCATGAGACGGCACGAATACCGCCAGCATGGCTGCGGCCACAATGCCCAGCATTGCAATCACTCGACCTGCAGATAATTGAAACATTAGTTCTCCTTGAGTTCGCCCGCATCCGCTTGCACCCGGATTCGAATGTGACCGGCAGCGGCGACAAGCGCGGGCCCGCTGCAGGTAGTTCGCAACGGCGTCGCAAACGGTTACAGAGCGGGGCACAATTTCGTATTCGACCAGGAATCGAGGACGCGAGTTGTCAGTATACACAACCTCTTGTGACGCACGTTCGCGCGAACACCCGTCCCGCGCGGGGCGGGTGTCAGGCGAACGAGAGCCGGCCCAACGGGTATGATAGCCAGAGGCAACGTATCGCACCATGACGGTTCCCACGCAGCTTGAGCCTCGATCCTCTTTATCTCGCCATTGACCAGGGCACGCACGCGAGCCGCGCGGTGGTGCTGGATCGCCGCGGATGCGTGCTCGCGAGCGGCGCGCGGAATATCGGTCTCGCGCGGCCGCAACCCGATTGGGCCGAGCAGGATGGCGACGAGATGGTCGCCTCTATTCTCGCCGCCGCGACCGAGGCCCTGGCGGCGCTCGGCGAGCGCCGGCACGACGTCGTGGCGGCAGGTCTCGCCAGCCAGCGCGCAAGCTGCGTGTGCTGGGAGCGGCGCGACGGCCGGCCGCTTTCGCCCCTGTTCAGCTGGCAGGACCGGCGCGCGCACCTCTGGTTGCGGCAGTTCGAGCCGCACGGCGAGGAGGTGCATCGCAAGACGGGGCTGTTCCTGTCCGCGCATTACGGTGCGAGCAAGCTGCGCTGGGCGCTCGACCATCTGCCGGCGGTGCGCGCCGCGCGCGAGGCGGGTAGCCTCTGCTGGGGTCCGCAGGCGAGCTTTCTCGCGTTCCGGCTGGCGGACGAGCAGCCATTCCTTGCCGATCCGCAGTGCGCGGCGCGCACGCAGCTTTGGAGCCTCTCCACGCGCGACTGGGACCCGGAGCTGCTCTCGCTGTTCGGCCTGCCGCAGGGCTTTCTGCCGAGGAGCGTGCCCACCTGCCATCCTTTCGGCACCTTGCGCGTGGGAGACACGGCGATTCCGCTGGTGGCGGTGAACGGGGATCAGTCCGCGGCGGTGTTCGCCTTCGGCTGGCCGGACCAGGATTCTGCCTACATCAATATCGGCACCAGTGCGTTCGTGCAGCGCGTGCTCACCCGGGATCCAGGCTACGTTCCGCGGCAGCTCACCGGCATCATCCTCGACGACGGCGAGACCACGGTCTACACGGTCGAGGGCAACGTCAATGGCGCGGGCACGGCGCTAGAGTGGCTGCGCGGGGAATTGGGAATCGAGAACGTCGTTTCCCGGCTGCCGCAATGGCTGGCGACAGCGGGCGAGCCGCCGCTGTTCCTCAATGGCATCGCTGGACTCGGCGGGCCGTTCTGGAAGCCCGATTTCACCTCGCGCTTCGTCGGCGAAGGCGAGCCCTGGCAGAAGGCCGTTGCAGTGGTCGAAAGCATCGCGTTCCTGCTGCAGGCGAACATCGAGGAGATGGCCAAGCACGTGCCACCGGCCGCGCGCATCCGCGTAAGCGGCGGCGTGTCGCTGATCGACGGCCTGTGCCGCAAGCTCGCTTCGGTAAGCGGGCTGCCGGTGCACCGGCGCGAGGATGCCGAAGCAACCGCCCGCGGCATCGGCTACCTGGCCGCCGGGCGGCCGGCATTATGGAACAACGCCGTCACCGAAGAGGTATTTGCGCCGGCCGAGGATCCGGCGATTCGCGCGCGTTACCGGCGCTGGCGGGCGTTGATGGCCGAAGCCACCGGCGTCTGAGGTCGCTCCGAGGCATGGAGTTCGAGCCACTCGCGCACGATCTGCGCATCGCCCAGACGCTCTCCGCGTTTGAGCCGGGCCTGCACCTCGTCGAATCCCAGTTCACTCAGGTGCGCAAAAACATGTTCTTTGAGTTCGAGCATCATGGTTCAGAGGCTCCTATGCGCTTGCGCGGACGGCGGCCCGTCCGCGCGGATCGTCGATTGTGCGCGGATGAAAAGCCATCCGCGCACAATCGACGATCTTGGATAAAAGCAAACCCAAACGGCTGTTGGTTTTATCAATAACCGCGTTTTCTGTACGGATGCGCTTTTCATCCGTACAGAAAACGTGGTTGGCGCGCGGAGCGCGCAATGGCCGCCCATGGTATGCGACGGCATTTAAGACGCCGTATGCGATCCAAGGCAACGCGCAATCACTATCAAGTCAGCTTCATGATCACCATGCCGAACACGTTCGCCGCCGAGTCGGCGCGATCGGACATGTTCGAGATGTGGCGGTAGACTTCTCGTCGATAGAACAGACCCGGCAGGCGTTCAGCGTCGGTGGCGCGGGCGAACAGATCCTTGATGGCAGTGCGATACAGGCGCTCGACCCGGCGTTCCAGCCTGCGCACTTCGTGCGCGTGATCCAGGGCGACGCGCGGGTTCTTCGCCAGGCGCGAGGTCGCAGATTCGAGCTGCTCCGCCTCCTCGGACACCAGTTTCATCATCTGGCGAATGGAGTCGTCGGCGTCGACCTTGAGGATGTTCATCTCCTCCACCGTCGTCAGGGCGTAGGTCACCATGTCCTCGAAGCAATGGGACAGGTTGAAAATGTCCTCGCGGTCGAGCGGCGTGATAAACGTCTTGTGCAGTTCGTCGATGAGCACGCGGCGCAGTTCGCTCGCCTCTTCGGCCAGCGCGCGTACGGCCTTGAGCGTATCTGCGTCTACCTGCTCCAGCGTGCGCACCAGGTAATGGATCGCCTCGACCGATTTGGTAGCCTGGCCGATCAGCATGGTGATGAACTTGTTCTCCTCCTTCAGGCTTCCGTCGAACCAACCCATTACCAGCCTCCGCGTCGCAAAATCGATTCGATGAGATAGTAGAGCGGCGCCGCCAGCAGCGCCGTAGCCGGCAGCGTCAGCGCCCAAGCCACGACGATGTCATTCAGCGCAGCCCAGCGCACCTTGGATTTGCGCTCGGCCGCCCCGGCGCCGAGTATGCTCATGCTCACCACCTGCGTCGTGCTCACCGGCCCGCCCGCGAGCGACGCTGCCAGGATGACCGCCGTCGAGGCAAGCTGTGAAGTGAATCCGTGGATCGGATGGATCCTGTAGAAGCGCGTACCCAGAGTGCGAATGATGCGCCAGCCGCCGACCGCCGTGCCCAGAGCGATCGCCGAAGCGGAGAGCAAGATGACCCACCATGGCACGACGAACGCCGGGGTGAATCCGAGCGTCAGCAAGCCCATGGCGATCACGCCCATGGTTTTTTGCGCATCGTTGCCGCCGTGGCTCAGCGCGAGCGCCGTCGCCGTCAGGATTTGCGCCCGGGACAGCATCACATTGGCCCGCGGTGTCGCGTTGCGCAGCGACCAGAGCGTCACCTGCATGACTGCCAGCGCCATGACAAAGCCGGCCAAGGGCGAGGCGAGCAATGCGATCCCGATCTTCCATAACCCTTGCGCCTGAATCGCGGCAAAGCCGGACCCCGTCGCGGCGGCGCCGACAATGCCGCCGACCAGCGCATGCGACGAACTGACCGGGATGCCGAGATGCCAGGTCGCCAGGTCCCACAGGCTGGCGGCGAGCAGCGCCGCGAGAACCACGGCAATGCTGATCGTTCGTGGATCCGCTACTTCTGCGCCAATGGTCTCGGCAACTGCGACGCCAAACAGGAAAGGCCCGGCCAGGTTCGCCAGTGCGGCGAGCGTCAGCGCCCCGCGTGCGCTCATCGCGCGCGAAGCGATGATGGTGGCGACGACGTTCGCGCTGTCGTTGAATCCGTTGAGGAAATCGAACAGCAGCGCCACGGCGATCAGCACCAGGAGCAGGGTGATGGCCGACATGGTCCATGGGTCTCCGCGGCGGAAGAATCCGTATCAGCCGAACAAGCCGCCGACGCGCGTCCCGGCAATGCGATTGACCACGTAAAGGCTCGCGGCGCATACGGCGATCAGGATTACGCCCAGCGCGGCCGCCTGGCTGTGCGAGCCGGCGATATAGAAGGTGAAAATGCCGAACGGGATCATCTCCCAGCCGCCCAGCGTGAGAAAAATCGTGGCCGACGCTTCCTGGATCGACATGATGAAGGAAAATAGCGCGCCGACCAGGATACCCTTCCACACCAGGGGCACCGTGATGTCGCGGAAGGTGCGCAGTTTGGTCGCGCCGACGTTGGCGGCGGCTTCCTCCATCGACGGGTGCACCAGGAGCAGCGAGGAATAGCTGCCGCGCACGGTGTAAGGCAGCCGGCGAACCGCGAGGACCAGCGGCAGGATCACCCACAGCCCGGTCAGCGGGGCGTCGATGAAAGGCAGCGGAAAGTTGAAGGCCCGGATATAGGCGATGCCGATGGCGGTTCCCGGAATCGCGAGGATCAGCGTGGTGAGCGCGTCCATGGTGTTGCGCCCCGGCGCGTGGGTCCGGGTCATGATCCACGCCATCGGTACCCCGACGACAAGGCACAGGACCAGCGCCAGTCCGGCATAAAGAAACGAGTTGATGATGAATTTCGGCGTCTCGATGCTCACCGCGCGGAAGAATTCCATGGTGTAGTGGACCGGGAATGGCGTGAGCGCCCAGCCACGCCCGACCGCAGCGAACAGAACGCCCACCTGCGGGATCACGCACACGATCAAGAGCAGCATCAGCAGACCCACGGCGAGCCAGCGCTTGACCGGCCCCAGGCGGCGGCGTTCGACCCTGGAATAGGCAAGCGAGCTGTAGTCCTTGATCGCCACGTATTCGCGCGCCGCGATCACGAACAGGATAGCGAGCACGACCAGCAGCGCCGAGATCACGATGCCCATGCGGAAAATGCGCCGGTCGACGAACTGCATGATGTTGAGATAGGCTTGCGGCGCGAGCAGGTCCTGCACGCCGACGACCAGCGGCGTGATGAAATCGGCGAAGGTCCAGATGAACACCAGCAACGCGCCGGAGATGTAACCCGGGGTGGTCAGCGGCAGGGTGATGGTCCAGAGCCGGTGCCAGCCAGTCGCGCCGACACCCTGCGCCGCCTCCTCGAGCGAAGGGTCTACCTTGGCGAGCGCATCCAGAATGCTGAGGGTCATCAGCGGAAACAGATGCACCGTCTCCACCAGCAGCACGCCGTGCATGCCGTACATGAAATTGATCGGCGCATCGAGGCTGAACCAGTCCATCAGCAGGATGTTCACCGTGCCCGCGCGGCCGAGGATGAAAACGAAGCCCAGCACGCCCACCAGCGGCGGCAGGATCATCGGCAGCATGGTGAGATAGGAGAACGTCATGCGGTACGGAAAATCGTAACGCACGATGAGAAGCGCGACCGCGATCCCGATTACCGAGGTGGTGAGCACCGCCGCCACGCCGAGCACCATCGACCGCCAGAACGAGCGCAGGTAGAACGAGTCGGTGAAGAAGTCGCCGAAGTAGCTGAGCGTGAACTCCCCGGCCTCGTTGGTCACGGCATCGTAGAAGATCCGGGTGAGCGGATACAGGATGAACAGGATCAGGAAGGCCCAGATCAGGACGAATCCCAGGACGGCCAGGGATCCGCGCGGTAGCTTCATGATTCCGCCGGCATCGCCACGGTGCTGCTGGCCTCGAAGCTGACCGTAACCGGAGTGCCCATCGGTCGCTGCTCGTGAT
>JADGRR010000110.1 GCA_017880745.1 Burkholderiales bacterium | reverse complement strand
GCTGACCTTCCCTATGAGCCAACGAACCGTCCAGGAACCCTCCGACATTGCACCTGGCCCGCGAGGAAATCTCGGCACGCGTGCAACTCGTCAGCGCGTCCTCTGAATCTTCGTTCCGGCCGGGAGCGGGGCCATTCGCCCAATGTCTGGGGGTTAGTCCGATGTTCCGGGGCATTTGACCAATCGTGATTCGTGACGTAATTCTCAAAGCGTTAACTCGCTATTTTCAGTGTGTTCATTGCGTCACATTGACGTCGCGCAGGTACGCGCCGAATATTGCTGATGGAACAGGATGTTGGTACGAGCGATCCCGAGGCGACTGGATATTGCGCGACCAATCACGTGGCGTGGCACGAGCTTTGCAATATATCGAATGCGTGGCAGTCGATCACGACCGATGCAAGGAACCCTGATCGTCCGCCGCCGCAACAACCAACTTAACCGACACAAGGAAAACGTACCATGACTAGGATCGCGCAATCGAAATTCTTCGCCGTGTTGGCGGCAGCAGCCCTGTTCTGGGCCGCAGCGATGTCGCAAGCACAGGCTACGACATTGGACAAGCTTATCGGCAAAAGTCTCACGGTCGGCAATTTGGTATTTTCCAATTTTGCTGCGCCAAGCTTTGTGGGTGCTGGTCCGAGCAACATCGATGTGCAAGGGATCGTTGTGACTGACCCCGACACAGGCAAACAGCAGACCGGTCTTCGGTTCGTTGCGCCGTTTTCGCAGAGCCCAAATGGCGGCCCCCACGAAATCGTGCTCAACGTCCTATATGTCGTCACCGATACCTCCGGCCAGTTGAATACTATCGCGCAAGCGATGAATGCCACGGCCGTGGGTCAAGCAGCCGTTTATTACTTCACGCAAGCCAGCCCCGCGCCGGGTTTTATTGCGGACGCGGCGCTTGCTTTTATGGACACTTGCATCGCGGGAGGGGCCTTTGCTTGCGTAAATACGCCAGCCTCGGCAGCGCTGTATGCCGGTAACTCCACTTTCTATGTGGAGCACCAGGTGCAACTGCTGATCAGTAATCGCAAGGGCGTGACTGGTGGAGCGACGACGCTGCAGGAGTTCGATGTGTTGTACGGTGAATAGTCGATCGTGGTTCCTGACGTAAGGCGGGAATTTGCGTGCAAGCTAAAGCGCCCCGACGATGCACTGTACAAGGGATGCGTTCTAACGAAGGAGCTCTTTATGTTTTTCGAGACTGTGCTTTGGTACAACCCAGTGAATCGTTTCGCGCTCATCAAACCGGATAACGGGAGCGAGCCATATTTGGCGCAGCTAACACCTGAGCAGGCGATCCATTCCCCTTTAGTAGCAGGCCAGCGTTTCGAGATTCACCCGTCCGACGCCGAAGATGTCGTAACGCTGTAATCTTCCCAGCGCAACCGCACTTAGACGTAGCCAGTCTAGCTGCGGTGACCAGCGTGAGCACTGCACGGAACTAATCGTGGCGATCTTATAGCGTCGCGCTATGCGCCAATTCCTCCTTGCGACGATACGATCATATGGATATGAACGGCTGGTCTTGGGAATAAGCTTGGAGATCCGGTGTTGGCTGCGGATTCAACCGGCCGATCGCGCCTCCCCGACCAGCGCTCGAACTTCGGAACCGAGCATTGGCAGTGCTCTCCCGCGCTGCGCCCGTGCGTCGTCGCAGCCACTTGACATGAGCGCTCCTGCAGACTCAGCGCACCACCAGCACCGTGCGCTCCGCGTACTGCACCACCTGCTTCGACACCGATCCCAGCAACAGGCGCCGGAACAGCGATTTGCCGCGATGCCCGAGGACGATCAGATCGGCCTGGCAATGGTCGGCGTGATAGATGATCTGTTCTGCCGGATGCCCGACAGCCACTTCAAACTGGGCCTTGACGCCGCTCGTTGCGACGAGATCCTTGGCTGGCGTAAGCGTGCGCTCGTGATAGCTGCGGGAATTCTCGATGATCGCCTCGGTTTCGACATCCTCGCCAAAATCGGGCGGCTGGGCGACGGTGAGAACGTACAACTCGGCCTGATATTTCCCGGCGAGATCGATGGCGGCGTCGAGCGCCTTTTTCGACGGATCCGAACCGTCGTAGGCAAGCAAAATCTTCTTGATCATGGCTGAGCTCCTCGTTTCGCGCCGACGATCGGGGCGGTCGCCCCGTCATGCTCCGCAGATTGCGCGGCGGCCGCCGTCGCATCCTTCAGCAAGTGCCGCGGCATGAAGAATGCATTGGCGATCACGGTCGGTACCACGGCGCTCGCAATCACCGCGGCAACCAGCGCCGAATACTGCGCCTGGTCGATGATCTCGTGCGACAGCCCGAACAGCGCCGAAATGGTGCCGAAGGTCAGGCCGGTGGACATGAGCAGCGTGGTGTACATCCCTTCCTTGAACGGCGCGCCGAACAGTTTGGTCACGGGGAACACGCCCGTGATCTTGGCCGCCACTTTCACCAGCAGCATCACCAGAAATGCGCCCGGAGCCGCCAGCAGCGCAGGCACCGAGACGAACGCTCCGGCGCGGATGAAATAGAACGGCGTCAGCAGCCCGAAAGTCAGCGTGCGCAAGCGCCGCACGAGAACGTGGTCCTTTCCCACCGTCCCTGCGAGGACCATGCCCATGAGATAGGCCGGCAGCACCGCCTCGCTGTCCGCCCAGGTCGCAAGGGCACCCATGCCAAACAGGCACAGCAACAGGTATTTGGCTTCGAGTTCCGACGGCCTGCCGCCGTAGCGCTTGAAGAAGCGCGGCGTGAGCCAGGGCAGCACGAACGCGAGCACCAGCATCGCGCCCACGAACAGCAGCGTTTTCAAAGTGAACGGCGCGAAAATGAGGCCGAGCCCGACCACGGTGCCCAAGTCCGTGATGAAACATGCGGCCAGAACCGTTTTGCCGTAGTCGGTCGCGTTGAAACCGAACTCGAGCATCACGGCATAGACGACCGCGACCGACGTGGTCGACATGGCGATGCCCGCAAGCCAGCTCGGCAGCGGCTCCCAGCCGAGCAGGTAGCGCGCGGCGGCGGTGCAGCCGAGGAACGGCAGCAGGAAGCTCACCGCTCCGACCGCGACCGCCTCCTTCCAGTTCCGCCGGAACACCACCGGATCGAGCTCGGCGCCGGCGAGAAACGTGAGGACGATGGCGCCGGTACCGGAGAGAAACTTGATCCAGGTCTGGTCCGCGCCCAGGACCGAGGTGCCGACCAGCGCGCCAATAAAGAGCTGCGCGATGGTACCCACCACGATTTCGGACAAGGCCGTCGCAACCCGCAACCAGATGGAGACCAAGGTGGCCACCAGTGCCAAGCCCAGCCACAGCGCTGCCAATGCCCAGATTTCGGTCACTGCGACCTCCCTTCAGCGATGACGCATATCACGCGTGGCTCAATACTGCCCCTCGATAACATCGAATTCAGCGGGCAACTTCGCGTAGAACAGGTGCACGCGTTCGCCTCTGACGAATTGCAGAAATTTCTCAGCCTCCTCTTCGCTCAACATGAACTCGACCTCGACGGTCAGGTCACCGGCCAGTTCGAAGAAGTGCTGCTCGTGCAGTATGCCGTGGCGGCCGTAGCCGGCGATGGCGCGGAAAGCCGAGCCTCCGTGTATGCCGATTTTCTTCGCCTGTTCCAGCAGCCATTCGTACAGCAGGACATGATGGTGTTTCCTGTTTTCGTGCATGTAGAACCTGAGATAGGTGCCTTTTGCCATGTTTCCTCCTATGTCGCCTGCTTGCCGGAATCACTGCGTTGGCCGCGACGCTGCACGGTTCCGCTCAACGCTTCAGCAGCGTGCCTATCATCGCCGCGCCGACGAGCGTCATCAGCACCGAACCGATGACGTGGGCAGCGACGATGGCGGCGGTCCACCCATACTGTTCGTGCGAAATCAGCGTGGCGGTCTCGGCGGAAAACGTGGAAAAGGTCGTCAGCCCGCCGAGGAACCCCGTCGTCAGCAGCAGGCGGATTTCCGGCGGCAGGCTTTCGAAATGGGAGAGGAAGCCCATGGCCAATCCCATCAGCCAGCCGCCGAGGAGATTGGCCGCCAGGGTGCCGAGCGGCAGCGTGGGAAAAATCGGATTGAGCAGCATCCCCAGCCACCAGCGCAGCCAGGCGCCTGCAGCGGCGCCGCCGCCGACAGCGATGAATCCGGAAAAAGACACTTGTATCCCCTGTTAAACACAGCTGGAGGACAAGCGGCGGGGCAGGCAAAGGGAGTGCGCCTACGCAGCCGCCAGCGCTCCGGCGGTCAAGTAGGCATCATCAGCCTTGCGGCGGTTAAAGGAGGAATGCCATCTCCTTGTGACTGGCGCCATGATACTGAAAAATCGTTGCGGCGGCTAGGCGCGCCTATTTGCGCGCTTTTTTTTGCGCGCCTATTTCGCCTGCGGGTCGCTCCAGCGCTCTGCCGCCTGATCGTCCGACGCGCGCGCTTCGACCCAGTGCGCGCCCTGCGGCGTCTGCTCTTTTTTCCAGAATGGCGCCTGGGTCTTGAGGTAGTCCATGATGAACTCGCAGGCGGCAAAGGCCTCGCCGCGGTGGGCGCCGGTCACCACCACCAGCACGATCTGGTCCAGCGGTTTCAACTCGCCGACGCGGTGAATCACCAGTGTATCGATAATGTCCCAGCGCTGTTTCGCGTCGGCCACGATGCCCGCCAGCGCCTTTTCGGTCATGCCGGGATAGTGCTCCAGGGTCATGCCGGCGACCGCCGCGCCGTCGTTTATGTCGCGCACCAGGCCGATGAAACTGGCGATGGCGCCGATCCCGGGATCGGCGCGGCGGAACGCGGCAATTTCCGCGCCGATATCGAAATCTTCCCGCTGCACCCGCACGCTCACGTCAACCCCCGGTTACCGGCGGGAAGAATGCGACCTCGTCGCCCGCCTTCACCGGCGTATCGTCGCGCGCGAGATCCTGGTTGACCGAAACGCGCACCGCCTTGCCCTGGCCGAGCGCCGCTGCCGATGCGCCGCCGCGTGCGATCAGCTGCGCGCGCAGGCTTTTGACATCGCAGGTCTTTGCAGGCAGATCGAACAGTTCCTGCGCTATGCCCATATCCTCGCGCAGCCTGGCGAAGTAAAGAATCCTGATGCTCATTGGAACAGCTCCGAGAAGGGAAGAAATTTGACCATGTCGCCGCGCCGGATTGGATGCTTCGCCGGATTGTCGATGAAGCCGTCGCCCCACACCGCCGAGGTCAGCACCGCCGAACTCTGGTTCGCGAACAGATCGAGCCCGCCGGCCGCATTCAACTTCACCCGCAGGAATTCGCGCCGAGGGTCGGGCTTCCCCCAATCGAAATCGGCGCGCAGCGGGTAACTGAGCGGCTCTACCCGGGCAACGCCCTGGCAGCGCAGAATGAACGGCCGCACGAAAACCAGGAAGGTCACGAAACTCGACACCGGGTTGCCGGGTAAGCCGATGAAATGCGCCTTTTGCCCTGCGCCCGCATTGACCTCGCCGAATGCCAGCGGCTTGCCCGGCTTGACCGCGATTTTCCACATGCTGAGCCGGCCCTCCGCCTCGACCGCGGGCTTGACGTGATCTTCCTCGCCCACCGAAACGCCGCCCGAGGTGACGATGAGGTCGTTGCCGGCCGCGGCCTGGCGCAGCACCGCGCGCGTCGCTTCCAGCCGGTCAGGCACGATGCCGTAATCGGTGACTTCGCAGGCGAGCAATTGCAGCAAGCCATTCAGGGTAAAGCGGTTGGAGTTATAGATACGGCCCGGCGGCAGCGGCTCGCCCGGCATCACCAGTTCGTCGCCGGTGAAAAACACCGCGACTTTCAGCCGGCGATACAGCGGCAGCGCCGCAATCCCGACCGAGGCGGCGAGGCCGGTGTCCTGCGGCCGCAGCTTCATCCCCTTGGCCAGGATTTCGCTGCCGGCGCGGATGTCCTCGCCCACGCGGCGCACCCATTCGCCCGGTTGCGGCCGGTGCTTTATGACGACCGCGTCTCCGTCCTGCGCGCACTGCTCCTGCATCACCACCGCGTCTGCGCCTGGCGGAATCGGCGCACCGGTGAATATGCGGGCCGCCGTCCCTCGCGCGAGCGGCCCCGGAACACTGCCTGCAGGTATGCGCTGCGACACCGGCAGGCGCGCCTCGCCTGCGGCGCAATCCGCGGCATAGACCGCGTAACCGTCCATGGAAGTGTTGTCCACCGACGGCACGCTGCGCGTGGAATGTTGCGCCTGCGCCAGCACGCGCCCGCTGGCGGCGAGCGTCGGCACCTGCTCCGTGTCCGCGGCCGGCGTCGCGCCCGCAAGCAGGAAGGCGAGCGCCTCATCGACCGAAAGCATGCCTTGGTTCATCGATTCAGCTCCACGGTGTCGAGCACGAAAGCGGCTATCGCATCGTAGTCCTCGAGGCCAAACTGCGGCAAGCGGGATTGAACGGGCGTGTCGGTGGCCAGCGCCACGATATGCTCGTCCTCCGGATGCAGCAACGGTTTCCCGTTGGCCGCGCGAAAGATCTCCAGCTTGGGCAAGGGATAGTACTTGTAGCCCTCGATCAGGAGCAAGTCGCAGCGCGACATGCGCGCGATCTGTTCCTCCAGCGTCGCTTCCGGCTCGTCGCGTGCCTCGTGCATCAGCGCCCAGCGCTCGCCCGAGGCGACCAGCACCTCGCTGCAGCCGGCCGCCCGATGGCGGAAGGAATCCTTGCCCGGATGGTCCACGTCGAAGCGATGGTGCGCGTGCTTGATCAGCGACACCTTGAGGCCGGCGCGCACGAAGCGCGGAATCACCTGCTCGATCAGAGTGGTCTTGCCGCTACCGGACCAGCCGGCAAAGCCGAAAATTTTCATTGCAGGCAATGCGCCCAAGCCGCCCCGAAACCGTGGTCAGCGCTGTTGATTGAACTGGCTATTTTACCAGCTTCCCCGACCGGTTCTGCACTAGAACGAACCGGCTCTAGACCTCGACGAGCTTGCCGTTTTCGAGGTGGAAGCGCCGCATGCCGGGCAATTCGATCAGTTCGCGGTCGTGGCAGGCGATGAGCAGACTGCTCTGATCCTGCACCATCTGCCGGATCAGGGCAATGGCCTGGCCGCGCGCCTCGCCATCGAGGTTGGCGGTCGGTTCATCGAGCAAAAACAGGCGCGGCTTGAGCACCTTGGCGCGCGCCAGGGCCACGCGCTGCTTCTCGCCGCCGGAAAGCTTGGCCGGCAGCACGCCGCGCAAATGTCCCACGCCGGCCCAGGCGATGGCCGCCTCCACCAGTCGCCCGCGCTCGGCGACGTCGACCCCGCGCGCCCTCAGCCCGTAGGCGATGTTGTGCATCACCGAGGTATGAAACAGATAGGGATGCTGGTGCACATACACGATGTCGTGGCGCACATTCTCTGGCAGCCTGCCGTGCGTCAGCGGCACACCGCGGAATTCGAAACCCGCGATCTCGCCCGGCTCGAGCCCCGCCAGAATGCGCAGCAGCGTGGTCTTGCCCGAGCCGTTGTCGCCGGTGATGACATACGCCTCGCCCTCGCCGATGGCGAACCGATCGAGGTCGAGCAACTTTCGCTCGCCGAAGGATTTGCGCAGGTGCCGGAACGACAGCAGGTCGCTCACTTGAGCCCGCCCCGGCCTTGCAGCAGGCCCAGGGCGATGCTGATGCCCAGGGCGAACAACATCAGCACCGCACCCAGCGCGATGCCCTGCGAGAAATCGCCCTTGCTCGTCTCGAGCGCGATGGCAGTCGGGATATTGCGCGTGACCCCGGCGATATTGCCGCCCACCATCATGGCGCAGCCGACTTCGGAAATCACGCGGCCGAATCCGTTGAATACGCCCGCCACCAGGGCGAAGCGCACTTCCAGCAGCGTGGTCAGCGCGGCGCGCAGGGGCGAGGCGCCCAGGCTTACCGCGGTCTCGTGCACCCGCGGATCGGCGCCCTGCACCGCCGCCAGCGCGAACGCAGCCAATACCGGGAACGCGATCACGGCCTGGCCCATGATCATCGCCTCCTGGGTGAACAGCAGTTGCCAGGAACCCAGCGGTCCCTGGCGCGTGAGCAGGATGTACAGGATCAGCCCGACCACCACCGTGGGGAAAGACAGCAGCCCCTGGATCAGGACGATGAGGATGCGCCGGCCGGGAAAGCGCTTGTGCGCCAGGGCGTAGCCGAGGACTACCGCGGGGGGCGTGGCTACGGCAAGCGCGGTGAGCGATACCCGCATCGAGATCCAGATGATGGTCCAAAGCTCAGCGTCGCCGGAGAACAGCAGAGCAAATGCTTGACGCGTC
>JADGRR010000109.1 GCA_017880745.1 Burkholderiales bacterium | reverse complement strand
TTCGACCACGCCCTTGATCGCGTCCGGACTGCCGAGCTCCATGACGGTGGTCATATCATCCGGGGCGAATCCGGCGCCACGGAAGTAACTGTCGGTCACTTCGCGCGTACCCGAGCCGGGCTCACGGCTGATGTATGGATGCTGCAACAATTGCTTCGGCGTCACCGCCTTGAGCTTCGCCAGCGGGTGCCCGGGCGCGCACACCACCTGCAGCTCGTCCTCGCAGCATTCCTCGGTGGAAAGGCTGGGAAGATGCGAAGGCGCCTCGATCAGGCCGATATCGAGGCTGTGCGCCGCGACGCCGTGCTCGATCGTCTCGGAGTTCGCGACCGTCAGCCGTGCCTTGACCCCGGGATAGGCGACTTTGAATTCTCCCAGCACCCTCGGCAACATGAACTCGGCGATGGTCATGCTGGCGCCGATCAGCAGCAGGCCCTGGATCTCACCGGTCAACTCGCTGATGCGGGTATCGAGTTCGGCCGAAAGCGAGAGGATGCGCTCCGCATACTCCAGCACCACCTCGCCCGCCGCGGTGAGCGAGATCTTGCCGTGTCCGCGGTCGAACAACCGGGTGTTGAAATGCTCCTCGAGTTGCTTGATCTGAAACGTCACCGCCGGCTGCGTCATGAACAGCGTCTCGGCGGCCTTGGTAAAGCTGCTCTGTTTGGCCACCGCATGAAATACCTGTAATCGTCTGTCTGCCATATCCCTGCCTGCCCAAGCGTTTCCTGTATTATCGCGCCTTGCTGAATCGTAAATCGCGCCATAATAACAGTTTATGGCGATTTTTCACGCGCCTGAGCAGTGGCTGGAAAAGCCGAACTCGGAAAACGATTTGCCCCAGGTTCAAGACCTGCCCGGGAGGCCCGTCGGCCAATGCGCCAACGATGGCGCCGGGCGCGAAAAACCCCTGCATCCGGGGACGCAACGCGATGCGGGACCGGCCTTCCCGCACGCGCGTAAGCGCAGCCGATTCATGGTATAAAACGCGGTGCTTCCGATTACTACGACAACCGATTCACCCATTTCCCCCTAGATGAACCGCGGTTTCTACACCGTCATGGCGGCGCAGTTTTTTTCGTCGCTGGCGGACAATGCCTTGCTGATCGCGGCGATTGCGCTGCTGCTGGATCTGCATGGCCCGGCGTGGATGACGCCGCTGCTGAAATTCTTCTTCACCGTGTCCTACGTGGTGCTCGCGGCCTTTGTCGGCACCTTTGCCGACTCCATGCCCAAAGGCAAGGTGATGTTCGTCACCAATACTGTCAAGATCGCCGGCTGCGCGCTCATGTTCTTTTACGATTCTTTTGCGCCGCTCGGAATCAGCACGCACCAGGTCGTTCTCGCGTCCTACGCGGTGGTCGGATTGGGCGCCGCTGCCTACTCGCCGGCCAAGTACGGCATACTCACCGAAATGCTGCCGCCGCGGCAGCTGGTGATCGCCAACGGCTGGATCGAGGGACTGACCGTCGCCTCCATCATTCTCGGCACCATGCTGGGCGGCGCGCTGATCAACCCCAGGGTTTCGGCGCTGCTGTTGTCGATCGACGTGCCGCACATCGATACCGGCATCGACACTGCGCCCGAAGCGGCGATCCTGGTGATCTCGATGCTGTACCTGATCGCCGCCGTATTCAACCTGCACATTCCGGACACCGGCGCACGCTATCATGAGCAGTCGCGCAACCCGGTCGTCATGGTCAGGGATTTCGTCGAATGCTTCAGCACGCTGTGGCGCGACAAACTGGGGCAGATCTCGCTCGCCGTCACCACGCTGTTCTGGGGCGCGGGCGCGACGCTGCAGTTCATCGTGCTCAGGTGGGCCGAGCGCCGGCTGGAAATGCCTCTGAGCCAAGGCGCAATCCTGCAAGGCATCGTGGCCATAGGGGTTGCGCTTGGAGCGGTGCTCGCGGGTCGCATGGTGCCGTTGAAACAGTCTCTGCGTGTGCTGCCGGTCGGGGTGGCGATGGGCTTTGCGGTCATGTCCCTGATCTTCGTCACCTGGATGCCGCTGGTCTATTTTCTGCTCATCCTGGTGGGCGCGCTCGCCGGCTTTTTCGTGGTGCCGATGAACGCCCTATTGCAGCACCGCGGCCACCTGCTGCTCTCGGCCGGGCATTCGATCGCGGTGCAAAATTTCAACGAAAACCTGAACATCCTGTTGATGCTGGCGCTGTATGCGCTGATGATCCGCGCCAATTTCGCCATCAACACCATCATCGTCATATTCGGAGTGTTCGTATGCATCACCATGATGCTGGTGATGAGGCTGCACAAGTACAACCAAAGCCGGGAAGACTCGCTGCACCTGATCGGCATGGAGAAGCATTAGAGCCAGTTTGCGGCGTTGCGATGTTGCATAAGAGCAAGCCCAAGTAGACTTTGCTTTTATCCATAACCGTGTTTTTTGTGCGGATGCGCTTCTCATCCGTACCAAAAACATGGTTGGCGCGCACAGCGCGCAAGCCCGGTCGCCGCATGCGACGGAATTTCAGGACGCCGTATACAACAGGTCGGGCGACTACTGGATTTCATTCGCGATCTGCACCACGATGCCGCTGGTCCCCGGGCGCAGCGGCTTGCTCACTCCCTCCAGGTCGCCGCGCTGGGGCACCACATTGCCCGACTTGGACACGCGCGCCGCCACGACCACCTCGGCAAAATCGGAGAGCTTCGCCGACGGGTTCATGGCCATCGAGTCATCGAATGAAAACGTCATGGGCAGGTCCTTGACCTTAACGCGAACGGCCGCGAGCGGCATGCGCCCACCCTGTGCCGGCCGCGCCAGCACGAACACCGTATCTTCGGGTGCTGCGCGCGCGGCAAGCGCCGCTGCAAGCTTGACCGTCCCGCTCACGCTTTTCGCCTTCACAGCCGCGGTCGCAGTCGATGACTTCGCTGCGCCCGGTTGCTTGTCCTGCGCCATCGGAGTCGACGACTTCGGCATGCCCCCCTGCTTTTCCTGCGCTTCCTGAATGCTCGCGCGGACTGAATTTCCCATTTCCGAATCCGCCGGCAGCAGCGGCAACATCCGCTTCCAGTATTCGATCGCCTTGGCAAAATCGTTCTTTTCGAACTCCGCGGTTCCCGCCAGCGCCAGTGCCTTGAGGTTGTTGCCGTCGGCCTGCAGTGCGCGCAGTATCAGCGCTTCCGGTTTACCCTGCAGGCTCTGACCCTGGGCCATCGCCAGGCTGTCGGCGTAGTCCGCCAGTAGCTGCGCATTCGTTGGAAATCTGGCTTCGGCCTTGGCATAGGCGGCAGCCGCCTCAGCGAAGCGCCCGAGCGCGTTGTAGGACCGGCCCAGCATGATCCATCCCTCGGCGTTGTCGGGTTCCGACTCCAGCTTCTGCGCCAGACGCGCAACCATGCTGTTGATCTGCTCCGGCGTAAGCTCGTGCGGCGCGCCCTGCGCAGCGCTTACCTTTCCGGGCTCCAGCCCTTGCGGGTTGCCTAGCCCCAGATAAAGCGATACCGAAATGAGCGGCACCGCAACCGCGACCGCAATGGCCGCCGCCTTCGAGCGTTTCACCGGCGCAGAAGCGTTGGCCGAGGGTACGTCGACAGCCTCCAGTAATCCGCGTTGCAAGTCGCCGCGCGCCACTTCCCATTGCTCGCGGTCGATGCTTCCGCGCGCCAGGTCGGCGTCGAGTTCAGCGAGCTGATCGCGGAATACGGCCAGGTTGGCTGCGGCACGAGACGCGCTGCCGCCGGAGGCCGCGCGGTTACGCACCAAGGGGGTAATCAGGAACGCGAGCGCCACGCCGACCAACAGCGCGGCAATAACCCAGAACAGCGTCATCGGCGCTCCTCAGGGGAATCGAGCAACGCCTGCACTCGCGCCTGCTCCGCCTCGCTCAGGGGTTGCGGGGCCGCCGAACGCCGCCGCCGGAGGTAATAGAACAGTCCCGCCAGCGCCGCAACCAGCAGCGCGAACGGACCGAACCAGAGCGGAACCGTGGTCGCCTTGACCGGGGGATTGTAGAGCACGAAATCACCGTAGCGCGCCACCATGTATTGCCTAATCTGTTCCTCGCTCATGCCTGCCTTCAGCTTCTCGCGGATCTGGTTCTTCAAGTCGATCGCGAGTTCGGCGTGCGAATCGGCGATGGTCTGATTCTGGCACACGAGGCAGCGCAATTCCTCCGCCAGCGCCATGGTGCGTTTCTCCAGCGCCGGGTCGGGGACGGCCGGAGGCGCTTCCTTGGCGAGCACGGATCCGGCGAGAATGAGTCCGAACAGCAGCGCGAGCAGCTTACGCATTGCCGTTCAGCGCCTTCACCAGCGGCAGGATCTTGTCGCGCACGACCTCCGGGGTGACGGCACCGATGCGCTTGTAGCGGATTACGCCGGCCTTGTCGATGACATAGGTTTCGGGAACCCCATACACGCCGTAATCGATGCCGATACGGCCGTCACGGTCGTAGGCGGAAATCTGGTAGGGGTTTCCCAGGCGCGCCAGCCAGGCGAGGCCGTCGGCGCGCTCGTCCTTGTAGTTCAGTCCGAGCACCGGCACCACGCCGCTGCGCGCCAGTTCCAGGATGGTGCTGTGCTCTTCGCGGCAGGACACACACCAGGAGGCCCATACGTTCAGCAGCCACACCCTGCCCAGCATATCCTGTTGCGAAATGGTCTTGTCCGGCTGCGCCAGCTGCGGCAAATTGAATGCCGGCGCAGGCTTGTTGATCAGCGGCGAAGGCACCTCGCGCGGATCGAGCGTCAGGCCGACGGCGAGGATGCCGATAAACGCGGCGAACACGGCGAGTGGAATCAGAAAACGCGCACGCAGCATGTTCAGCCCGCCGCAGAAGCGTTGAGGCCGGCCGCGCCGGCCAACTGCGCCGAACCCGCGCGCGCTCTGGCGCGATAGCGCCGGTCGAAGGCGGCGAGCAGGCCGCCAATGCCCATCAGCAGGCAACCGCCCCAGATCCAGCCGATGAAAGGCTTGTGATAGATGCGCACGACCCAGGTCGTGGGCGTTATCGAGTCGCCGAGCGCAACGTACAGGTGGCGCGTAAAGCCGGCGTCGATCGCCGCTTCGGTCATCGGCATGTTTTGCACGATATACAGGCGCTTTTCCGGATTCAGCGTCACCACGGACTCGGTGCCGCGCGTCACTTCGATGGTGCCGCGCTCCGCAGTGTAATTCGGCCCCTTCACCGCGTTGATCGCCGTAAACCGGAATGTATAGCCATGCAAGTGCGCGGTGTCGCCCACTTCCATGCGCACGTCGGTTTCGGCCTCGTACCCCTTCACCAGCGCTACACCGGCGATAAACACGGCGACGCCGAGATGGGCGAGCAGCATGCCGTAGTAGCTGCGCGGCAGTTGCGCCAGGCGCGCGCCAATGCGCCCTTTCGGCACATGCGCGAGTTGCGCCTTGAGGTTGACTACGCTGGTCGCCGCGATCCACGCCGCCAGCAGCATGCTGAAGCCGACCATGGTGCTCCAGTGACCCATGGCAAGCGGCACAACAATCGCTGCCACGAAGCTTACCGCCAAGGCCCAGCGCAGGCGCACGGCCAGTTCAGGCAGGCTGGCCTGCTTCCAGCGCGCCAGCGGCGCAATGCCCATCAGGAACAGCGCCGGCGCCATCAGCGGCACAAATACGGCCTCGAAATACGGCGGTCCGACAGAAATCTTGCCCAAGCCGAACGCATCGAGGGCGAGCGGATAGAGCGTGCCCAGCAGCACCGCGCCTGCGGCGACCAGCAACAGCGCATTATTGGTGAGCAACATCGATTCGCGCGACACCAGCGCGAAGCGCCCGCCCAGCCCAACCTTGGACGCGCGCCACGCGAACAGCGTCAGCGATGAGCCCACGACCACCGCGAGGAAGGCGAGGATAAAGATGCCGCGCTTCGGATCGGTGGCGAAAGCATGCACCGAAGTGAGCACGCCGGAGCGCACCAGGAAGGTCCCGAGCAAACTCAGCGAGAACGCGAGGATCGCCAGAAATACGGTCCAGCTCCTGAACGCGCCGCGCTTTTCAGTTACGGCCAGCGAATGAACCAGGGCCGTTCCAACCAGCCAGGGCATGAACGAGGCGTTCTCCACCGGGTCCCAGAACCACCAGCCGCCCCAGCCGAGCACGTAGTAGGCCCAACCGCTGCCAAGGGCGATGCCCAGCGTGAGGACGGACCATGCGACGGTGGTCCAGGGACGCGACCAGCGCGCCCAGGAGGCGTCGAGCCGGCCGTCGATCAGCGCTGCCATGGAAAAGGCGAATGCCACGGAGAAACCGACATAGCCCATGTAGAGCATAGGCGGGTGAAACACCATGCCCGGGTCCTGCAGCAGCGGGTTGAGGTCGCGGCCGTCCAGCGCCGCGGGCAGCAGCCGTTCGAATGGATTGGAGGCAATCAGCATGAACAGCAGAAACCCGACGGCGACCATCCCCATGACGCTGAGTACCCGCGAGACCATCTCCTGCGGCAAGCTGCGGCTGAAAATGCTCACGGCGAACATCCACAGTCCGAGCATCTGCGTCCACAACAGCAGCGAACCTTCGTGGCCGCCCCACACGCCGGCAACGCGATAGGCGACCGGCAACTGCGTGTTGGAATGCTCGGCCACGTATTTCACCGAGAAATCATTCGACACGAAGGCATACGTAAGGCAACCAAACGCGACTGCAATGAACAGGCACTGCGCCTGCGCCGCAGGCCGCGCGAGCGCCATCCACGCGTCATTGCCGCGCGCCGCGCCGACGAGCGGCAGGATGCTTTGCACCAGTGCGATGCAAAGCGCGAGAATCAGGGCGAAGTGTCCGAGCTCGGGAACCATTATTTTCCTTTCGGCGGCAGCACCACCGACTGTGCCGCGGTCTTGGCGGTTGCTTGGTTGAGTGCATCCTGCGCGGCCGGCGGCATGTAATTCTCGTCGTGTTTCGCCAGCACCTCTTCGGCACGGAACAGGCCGTCCGGTCCGACCTTGCCCTGCGTTACCACGCCTTTGCCCTCGCGGAACAGGTCGGGCAGTATGCCGCGGTATACGACTGGAATGCTCTTCGCGGTGTCGGTCACGACGAAGTGCACGGTCAGGCCATCGGCGTCGCGCTTGAGGCTGCCTTTTTCCACCAGGCCGCCGACGCGAAAGCTCTTGCCGACCGGCGCTTCGTTGGCGGCGACCTGGCTTGGCGTGAAGAAGAACACCAGATTTTTCTGGAAAGCGGAAAGCACCAGGCTGGCGGAGAGCGCCAGACCGGCAATGCCAACCCCAATCAGAACAAAACGTTTATGCCTCGGCTTCATGATTCCTCCTGCGCGCCGCGTAAAATGTGGCCAGGCGCTCGATCACGCCGCGCCGGCGCATGACCAGCGCCACGATTTCGCCGACAAGCACGACCAGGGTCACGACGTATGAACCCCACACGTACAGCGCGTACCCTCCCATCGACAGAAATTCCGACCAGCTGTGCCAGTTCATGCTTGTCCACCCACTTCCTCCATCACCCACTCGGTATTGCGCTCGCGTTCGAGTATCACGCAGCGCACCCGCGCCAATACGGCGGCGATACTATACATCCAAAAACCCAGCGCCATTATCAGCATTCCGATCAACATCGTCGCCGCCATGGACGGCGCGCTTTTCATGCTCACCGAGGCGCCCTGGTGCAGCGTGCTCCACCACTGCACCGAGAAATAAATGATCGGAATATTGATCACGCCGACCAGCGCCAGCACTGCACCGGCCTTGTCGGCCCGGCGCTGATCGTCGATCGCAGCCTGCAGTGCCATGAAACCTATGTACAGAAATAGCAGGATTAGTTCCGAAGTCAGGCGCGCGTCCCAAACCCACCAGGTGCCCCAAGTCGGCTTTCCCCACAGCGCGCCGGTCCACAGTGCGATGAAGGTAAACAACGCGCCGGTCGGGGCGAGCGCGGTCGCGACCATCGACGACAGCCGTGTGTTGAGCACCAGCCCGACCCCGGACCAGAATCCCATCACCAGGTAGAGAAACATCGACATCCACGCCGCCGGAACATGGATGAAAATAATGCGGTAGGCCTCGCCTTGCTGCGCGTCGGTGGGCGCGACGAAAAAGCTGATATACATGCCCACAGCGCAAAGCAAAAAGGCTAAAGCGCCGAACCATGGCTGCAGCGTCCCCGCCAGCGGATAGAACGTCTGCGGCGAGGAAAATAGAAACCAGCTGAATCTTCCCGATTTGGTCATTGCTCCCTCATTCCATCGCGATGCGCAGTGCCGCCGCGCTTGCCCAGGGGGCAAGCACCAGCGCCAGCGCCAGAAATCCGCCGAGCAGCAGCAGATGCGCCTGGGCACCCGTGCCGGCCGCGGTCGCGCCGACCGAGCCGGCGCCGAAA
>JADGRR010000108.1 GCA_017880745.1 Burkholderiales bacterium | reverse complement strand
TGTTTGCCGTCACTCAACTCGGCGCTGGCCGCTTTGCACACGGCGTCCCAGATCTCGTCGCGGCCGTGGGTACGCCCTGGATCGAGCGAGAAATCCCAGTGTGCGCCCTTGAGCGGCACGCCGGCCGCGCCGCGGTTGATCGCTGCATTGTATTGCTCCAGCAGGCCGGTGCGGTGCGCGAGTTCGGTGGCGATGTCGGTGAAATCGCGCGCCTCGCCTTGCGCTGCGACCACCGGCTGGCGCAGCGCGTAGCCTTCGTGTTCCCAGAACTGCTCGATGTATTTTGAGCCGCCGATGCGGATCAGTTGCAGACTTTCGAGGTCGGTCGCGTCAGGCAGCAGGATGTCCGCCATGTGGTTGGTCTCGTCGCGCGTGTAAGCTAACGCGACCACAAAGGGAAAGCGCGCCATGGTCGCCGACAGGCCCTTGGTGTCCCAGAACGAAATTGCCGGATTGGAGCGGTACACGAACCACACCTCGGGCAGCGTCACGGTCGGCAAACCCTTGGGGGTCTCGTTGAGAAACATCCAGGAAAAATGCGTCGGCCCGAGCGCCTGGCTCCATGGCCCATTGGCCGCAAGCGGGACCATGCTCCTGTAGGCGTTGCGGATATTCGGCCGCGGGCTCCAATGCTCGCGGTCGGTCGGGTTCATCGGATAGTGCATGAATCCGTCCGCTCCGGGCTTGACGCTGTCCAGCCGCTCCGACAGCGGGCGGTTGAGCCGCACCGTCGTGCCGAGCGTGCCGCCGGGGACTTCCAGACCGCCGACCAGGGTAGCCAGCAGGGTGCGCGCCCATACGCACTCGAAGCCGCCCCAGCCGTTGTTTACCGTTTTGCCCAGGCTCACCGCCACCGGACGGTAAGGGAGCGTCTTGCCCTCGATCTCGATGGTCGCCCCGACTTGGGCGTGATCGAGAAACTCGTTGGCGATACGGCGCATGGTCGCTGCCGGCACGTCGCAGATGCCGGCTGCCCACTCCGGCGAGTACGGCTGCATGTGCGCGACCAGCTTGGCGAAGGAGGGATGGCCTTCGAGACTGCCCTGCGCCAGCACTTCGGCATCGGCGCCGATCTCGACCGCGTCGCAGGTGAATTTACCCTCGAGCGCCGGCTCGCAGCCGGGTGTGTCGAACGGCACCGCCGCATTGCGCTTCTCATCCCACAGCAGCGGTTTGCGCGTCGCCGCATCGCGCAGGAAAAATCCGTTCGCGCCGACCAGGTAGGGCGACGAGGTGTGCTGCCTGAGAAACGCAAGGTCGAGCCGTTCGCGCGCGGCTTCGTGCAACAGCACATGCAGGATCGCGTAGAGAAACGCGGCGTCGGTCTTGGGCCGGATCGGCACCCATTCGGCCGAGCAGGCGCCCGTGACCGAAAGGTGCGGTTCGACCTGCACCCGTTTCATGCCGCGTTCGCGCGCATTGGCGTGACGCCACACGCCGACCACGCCGCCGGAGGCTTCCACATTCGCGCCGCAGGAGATCAGGTAATTGCACATCGGCGTATCCGGAGACACGGTGAACGCGCGGTGCCACAACTCGCCGTACAGATGCTCCGAGTGGGTGCATTTCACCCCCTGCCCGGAGCCGAAGCCCATGTCGATCGGACCCCACGCCGCGAGAAACGCGGGAAAAGTACCCATGTAGGACTGGGGTGTGCCGCCACCGCCGAAGTTCGCCGCCACCTTGGGATAGCCGGATGCGTCGAGCAGACCCGCCTCCATGATAGCCCGCAATTTCGCAGCGATGGTATCGAGCGCCTCGTCCCAGGAAATCGGCACGAAGCCCGGATCCTCGTTCCTTCCTTTCTTCGGATTGGTGCGGCGCATCGGCGTCAGCACGCGGTTGGGGTTGTAGGTCTTCTGTATCAGGCCGTAGGCCTTCACGCACACCTTGCCGCCACCCGGATGCACGCCACATGCGGCGAAATTCGGTTCCACCTCGGTGGCCACGCCGTCGGTCACTTTCACCGTAAGCAGATCCGGACCCGCCACGCACTGGTAGCAGTACGTTGCGCGTTTTCCGGACCGCGCAAGCGTCGCGGCCGCTTGCTCCGGCGCGTTCACTTCAGTCCCGCCTGTTGGAATTTCATTGCATGTTCTCCGATTGTTTCCGGCTTGCCGCCGCTGTGTTCTTATTCAAGCACAGACCAGGTGACTGGGCTTTGATCCACATTAATATCGCTGCAGCGTCCGGGCAGGTCATAGCCCGAGGTAAGCCTCCTTCACCTGTTCATCGTCGAGCAAATCGGCTCCACTGCCTGAGAGCACCACGCGGCCGGTCTCGAGCACGTAGGCGCGGTCGGCGACGGCGAGCGCCGCGCGCGCGTTCTGGTCCACCAGGAAGATCGTGGTCGAAGCCGCCTTGAGCGCACGCACGCAGGCGAAGATCTCCTCCACCAGCTTCGGCGCGAGCCCCATGCTCGGTTCATCGAGCAACAGCAGCTTGGGCAAGGCCATCAGCCCTCTCCCCATCGCGAGCATCTGCTGCTGGCCGCCGGATAGGGCTCCCGCCGGCTCGCGGCGCTTTTGCTTCAACACCGGGAACATCGCGTAGACCCGCTCGATGCCTTGCGCCGCCTCCGCCTTGCTGCGCAGGTATGCGCCCAGACGCAGATTGTCCTCGACTGAGAGCGGCGCGAACACCTGCCGCCCCTCCGGCACCTGCACAATGCCGAGGCGCACGCGCTTGTCCGGGGCAGCGGACGTGATGTCCGCGCCCTCGAAGCGTACCCGCCCTGCGCTCACCGGCTGGACCCCGGAGAGCGCGCGCAGCAGCGTCGTCTTGCCCGCGCCGTTGGCGCCGACCAGCGCCACCAACTCCCCCTCGCCCACCTGCAGGTCGATGCCCTTCAACGCCGGAATGCGCCCGTAGTGGCTGCCCAGCCCTTCGACCTCGAGCATCATCGGCGCATCTCCACCGCCACCGCAACTGCGCTTGCGATCCCGCTTTCAAACGAGCCGTCATGTGCGACCGCGCTTCCCAGATAGGCTTCGATCACTTTCGGGTCGTTGCGCACCGCCGCGGCCGGGCCTTCGGCGAGTTTGCGTCCGTAGTCGAGCACCAGAATGTGGTCGGACACGCCCATGACCAGCCGCATATTGTGTTCGACCAGCACCACGGTAACGCCGCGCCCGGTGAGCCTGCCGATCAGATCGTCCAGCTCGAGCGCCTCGGTCGGATTCAAGCCGGCAGCCGGTTCGTCGAGCAGCATCAGCTTCGGTTCGGTCGCGAGCGCGCGGGCGATCTCCAGCCGCTTCAGGGCGCCGTAAGGCATTGCATCGGCTGCCGCCGACAGATAATCGTGCAGGCCGACGTAGCGCATCAGTTCGGCCGCCTCCTCGCGGCACGCATCCTCGGCGCGCGCCAGGCGACGCGAGCGCATCAACGCAGAAACGAGCCCGCTGCGCTCGTGCAGATAGCGCCCCACCATCACGTTCTCGAGTGCGCTCATGTTGAAGAACACCTGCAGATTCTGGAACGTGCGCGCAATGCCGTGGCTGGCATATTCATGCGGTGGGCGGCCGGTCAGGTCGTGCTCACCGAAAGAGATGTGCCCGGCGGAAGGCTGGTAGACGCCGCTGAGCAAATTCAGCAGCGTGGTCTTGCCGGCGCCGTTCGGGCCGATGATCGAGTACACCGCCCCCGGCTGGATGTCGAAGCTCAGATCCTCGACCGCGTTCAAGCCGCCGAACTTCTTCGACAGCCCGTCGACGCGGAGCAGGCTCATGCGCCCTCCTCCTCGCCATCGGCGGAGGCCCTTTGCCGGCGCGTCTGCAACAGCCGCGCCAGGCTCGGAACCACCCCGCGCGGCAGGAAAATCATGGTGCCCATCATCACCGCCCCGAACACCATCATTTCGTAGTCCTCGAACACCGCCAGCAGCTGCGGCAAGGTGGTCAGCACGGCCGCGCCGACCACCGCGCCGAAGGTCGAGGCCATGCCGCCGAACACCACCATCGTGACCAGTTCGATCGAGTGCAGGAAGGTGACTTTGCCCGGCGTAACGAAACCCGAGTAGTGCGCGGCAAGACTGCCGGCGACGGAAGCGAACACGGCCGAGATCACGAATACCATCACTTTGTGGTTTGCGGCATTGATCCCGACCACCTCGGCGCCGATCTCGGAACTGTGCAGTGCGCGCAGCGCCCGCCCCGCCGGGGACTCGATCAGATTGAGCGCCAGCCACACGGCGACGAGCAGCAATGCCCCGACGACCCAGTACCAGATGCGCTCGCCCTGCACCACAAAGCCGCCGATGCGAAACGGCACCACCGCGATTCCGTCCGGACCGCCGGTGAATTTGTCCTCGGTGGTGATGACCATGAATATGATGACCCCCAGGCCGAGCGTGGCCATGGCGAGGTAGTGGCCCTTCAGCCGCAGGATGGGCCGGCCGACGACGAAGGCGAGCGCCGCTACGGCGAAGGTCGTGGCCAGCATCGCGGCAAGCGGCGGCCAGCCGTAGCGCGAGGCGAGAATGGCCGAGCCGTACGCGCCAAGGCCGAAGAAGCCTGCATGACCGAGGCTGATCTGACCGGCATAGCCGATGAGCAGGTTCAGGCCGATGCAGACGATCGCGTTCAAGCCCACGAGAACCGCGATATCGTAGAAGTACTTGTTGCTCAGAACGAGGGGCAATAGCGCGATCACTGCGGCAAGCGCCAGCATCCCTCCAGTGCGCGGCGAGGCGAGACGCGCCAGCATCGGCCTAGACGCGTTCGCCGCCGCGTTTGCCGAACAGTCCGCTCGGCATGAAAAACAGCACGGCGAGGATGATCACGAAAGCAATCGCATCCTTGTAGGCAGAGGACAGGTAGCCGGCGCTCATGGTCTCGGCGATGCCGAGCGCGAGGCCGCCGATCACCGCGCCGATGCCGCTCCCCAGGCCGCCGAGAATCGCGGCGGCGAATCCTTTCAGGCCGAGCATCACGCCGACATCGTAGGAGGTGAGCGTAATCGGTGCGATCAGGATGCCTGCGACCGCGCCCAGCGCCGCCGACAGGCCGAACGACAAAAACAATACCATGCGCACGTTGATGCCGACCAACTGCGCCGCAAGTCGGTTATGCGAGGTGGCGAGCATCGCCTTCCCCAGCAGCGTGCGGCCGAAAAACCAGGACAGCGCGAGCACGATCGCGAGCGTGACCCCGAGCACCCACAGGCTCTGCGGCAGGATGGCGGCACCCGCGATCGCGATCGGCGTATCGCCGGTGAAAGGCTTGAGCGCATGCAGCCTCTTGTCCCAGACCACCATCGCCAGCCCGCGCAGAAAGATCGACGCGCCGATGGTGATAATGATCAGTGTCACCACCGATGCGCCGCGCGCGGGTTCGACCGCGAACTTCTCCAGCGCGAGGCCGACCAGCGCCGCCGCCACGATCGCGAGCGGGATTGCCAGCATGTAGGGCAAACCGCTGCCGGTCAGCGACACCGTCGCCATGCCGCCGATCATCACGAATTCGCCCTGGGCGAAGTTGATCACGTGACTGGCGTTGAAAATGATGGAAAAGCCGAGTGCGACCAACGCGTAGATCGCGCCCACCGTCAGCCCGGTGAGCAGGTATTGCATGAACTGCGCGCTCATGTCGCGGGCACCCTCCCCATCACCACTGGGCACCCCTTACTTGACCAGAGTCCAGTTGCCTCCTTTGACTTCGAGCATCCGGAACGCGCTCAGGTCGAGTCCCATGTGGTCGGTTGGCGACATGGTGTATGTTCCGTCGACGCCGATGAAACGACGCGTGGACTCGATCGCATCGCGCACCTTGGCCTTGTCGGTGCCGCCGGCCTTCTTGATGGCCTCAACCGCGATCATCAGGCCGTCATAAGCGTGGCCGCCGAAAGTCGAAATATCGGACTTGAAGTGCGACTCGTACTCGTTCTTGTAAGCCACAGCCACCGAGCGCTGCGGATCGGACGCGGGCAAGCTATCGGCAACCAGCAAGGCCGCGCCCGGCAGACGTACACCCTCGGCCGCCGCGCCGGCAAGCTTGATGAATTCCTTGGAGGCGACTCCGTGCGACTGGTACAGCGGAATGGTAATGCCGAGTTGGCCGTAATTCTTGGTGACGATCGCCGGCCCCTGGCCGAAGCCGGGGTTGAGCACCGCCTGCACGCCCGCAGTGTTCTTGATTTTGGTGAGCTGGGCCGTCATGTCGGTATCGCCGCCGCCGTAGGTCTCATCGGCGATCACGTCGATGCCATATTTCTTGTTCAATTTCAGACATTCCGCGCGCATCGACTTGTCGAAGCCGCCGGGGCCGGAAATGAGCGCAATCTTGGAAAACTTGCGCGACTGCATATCGATGAAAATCTTCTCGCACGCCATGCGGTCGGTATGCGGGGTCTTGAATACCCACTTTTTCACCGGCTCGACGATCACCACTGCACCGGCGAGCGATATGAACGGAATTTGCGCGGCTTCCACCAGCGGTATCACCGCCATGGTTTCGCCAGTGCTGGTGCCGCCCACGATCACATCGACCTTGTCCTGCTCGATCAGCCGCTTGGCGAAGGTGCGCGCTTTTTCCGCGTCGCCGGCCGCGTCGTAAGAGATCAATTGCAGCTTTCTGCCGAGCACACCGCCGGCGGCGTTGATTTTCCCGACATAGAGTTCGAGCGTCTTCTGCTCCGGATCGCCGAGAGATGCCGCCGGTCCGGTGACGGCGAGGAACGCGCCGATCTTGATCGGCTCCTGCGCCACCGCGGGGCCGGTGAACAACGCGAATGTTGCGGCAACCGCGGCCAGGCCGCGCTTAAGGCTGTTTCTCACTTGCGTGGATTTCATTATGCCTCCTCAGTGTGATTGGATGGATAAGCGCTCGCCCGTTCGGCTTTTCTTGTATTCAACACCTTAAACGCGCTCGCGCCAAGCCCGGAAAGCACGGGATTACGCCCTTGCCTACCTCGAAATTGGATTATATGGTATTGTGGTACTGAAATGCGTTTTTTGATCCAGATCAGCCTTTTCGGTCAAAAACCGGTGTACGGCAAGCCCGGAGGCACACCATGACCCGACCTGAGGCAAACGGCGCAAGCCCGACTGAACTGCGGGTGCGGCCAGTCGATGCCGCCGACCTGGGCCAGGTTATCGCCATCGATGCCGAGGCAACCGGCCTGGAGAAAACGGACTACTGGTACGAACTGTTCCACCGCTACGGCGGCGGACGCACCAGACAACGCCTGTTCCTGGTGGCCGAGTCCGGCGATGTCATCCAGGGTTTCATCATCGGCGAAGTGCGCGACTGGGAGTTCGGCTCGGCCCCCTGCGGTTGGGTGTTCGGCCTAAGCGTGCGCGCCAGCGCCCGCCTTGGCGGCGTTGGCGCCCGCATGCTGGAGGCGATCTGCGACGGCTTTCGCCACGCCGGCGTGAACAAGGTGCGCACCCTGCTCGCCCGCGACAACAGCCTGGTGCTGTCGTTTTTCCGCAGCCAGGGCATGATGGCGGCCCCGTTCATCCCGCTGGAAAAGGATCTGGACTGATGGCCGGGGCACCTCCATGAAGTTGCAGAAAGGCACCAGCCTCGCGCTCTACAGCGTGCTCGAATTTGCGGCCAATCCGGGGCGGCAACTTTCGGCGGCGGAAATCGCCGAAAAATACGGCGCGTCCACCCATCATCTGGCCAAAGTGCTGCGCGAACTGGGGCGCGCCGGACTGGTTGAATCGGCGCGCGGCGTAGGCGGCGGCTACCGCTTCAGCGGCAACGCCAAACGACTCACGCTGATGGACGTGATCGAACTGTTCGAGGATATCAGCACGCGCACCGGCGAGAGCGACGAGTTCGACGCATCGAGCGATGTCGGTCGCGCCCTCGGTGCGGTGATGGCGGAGGTCGACGAGATCGCCCGCGCCACCTTCCGCTCGATCACCCTGGACACGATGCTGAAGCTGATCGAGCGCCAGCGCCGCGCCGCCACCGAGGCGCAACCAGCGACCAAGAGGTAGTCCGCGCGCGGCGGCCGATCCCAGGACTGTCTCCTGTGCCTGCGTGCCGCGCCCGATGTTTAGAGCGCCTAACAGAATTGCTGTTAGGCGGCTGACTTAGGGGAGCACGAGTGGACGTGTCCCCTCGTTTTGTTATGCACCTTTAATCTAGATCAAGACATCCCCCGGCCGGTTTGACCATGATCCGGAATCAAATGGAAAAACTATTCGGATTTGCGTCAGGGAGGGCCAGCGCATGTACGCGGTAGCGGAGACAGTGGAGTCATCGCAACACCGGACGAAAGACCTCCGGCCGTTGACCGGAAACGAGGCGATTGCGCGCGGCGCGTGGGAAGCGGGTGTGCGGGTCGCCGCCGCCTATCCGGGCACTCCCAGCACGGAGATCATGGAATCCCTCGCCGCGTACCCGGCCGCGGACCTGCACGC
>JADGRR010000107.1 GCA_017880745.1 Burkholderiales bacterium | reverse complement strand
AAAGGATAATTCTATGGAACTGCCGAACTACGCAACCCTCAAGACCGAAATGGCCGAGCCCCACGTGCTCGTGGTCACCCTCAACCGGCCCGAAGTGGGCAATGCGATCAACACCCAGATGGGCCGCGACTTCCTCGACCTGTGGACCAGGCTCACCGAGGACGCGGGCGACGTGCGCTGCGTAGTGCTGACCGGGGCGGGTGAAAAGATATTCTGCGCCGGCGGCGACCTGAAAGAGCGCAACGGCATGACGAAAGACACCTGGGTGCGCCAGCACCAGCTGTTCGAGCGCCAGTACTGGACGCTGGTCGACCTCACCCTGCCCGTCATCGCCGCCGTCAACGGCCATGCCTATGCCGGCGGCCTGGAGACCGCGCTGTCCTGCGATTTCATCTATGCCGTCAAGGGCGCGCGCTTCGCCCTGACCGAGGTGACGCTCGGCATCATGCCCGGCGCGGGGGGCACGCAAAACCTGCCGCGCGCGCTGGGCGAGCGCCGCGCCAAGGAAATCATCATGACCGGACGGCCGTTCAGCGCGCAGCAGGCCTACGATTGGGGCCTTGCGAACGAGCTGTGCGAACCGCAGGAGCTGATGCCCAGGGTGCTGGAGACCGCGCGCACCATCGCCGCAAACGCGCCGCTGTCGGTGCGCCAAGTGAAGAAGTCGGTGCGCTTCGGCATGCAGATGGAGCTGAAGACGGCCTACCGTTTCGAAGTCGAGGCGTACAACCACCTCGTGGAAACCGAGGACCGCTACGAAGGCGTGCGTGCGTTCAACGAGAAGCGCAAACCCGTATTCAAAGGAAAATGAAATGAACGACATCGATGTGACCGTGCGTGAAGTCGGGCTGCGCGACGGGCTGCAAATCCACCCCACGTTCATGCCGACCGAGAGCAAGATCGCCTGGATCGAGGCCGAGGCGGCGGCGGGCGTGCGCGAAATCGAGGTCACCTCCTATGTGCCGCCGAAGCTGATCCCTCAGTTCGTCGATGCCGAGGAGGTGACGCGGCGCGCGCTGGCGATCCCGGGGCTCACCGTGACGGCGCTGATTCCGAATTCGAAAGGCGCGGAGCGCGGGCTTGCGCTGGGAGTGCACAAGCTCAATTTCGTCATGTCGGTGAGCAAGACCCACAATCTCAAGAACGTGCGCCGCGAGCGCGAGGAATCGGTCGCCGATTTCGCGCGGATCGTCGAATTGGTCAGGGCGCAGCCCGAGGGCAGGCGTCCGCGCATCGCGGGCGGGCTGTCCACCGCGCTCGGCTGCTCCTTCGAGGGGAGAATTCCGGTCGCCGATGTCGTCAAATACGCGCTGCTGCTGGCCGAGGCCGGTGCGGACGAAATCATGGTGGCCGACACCGTGGGCTACGCCGACCCGGCGCAGGTGCGCGCCGTGTTCAAGGCGGTGATGGCGGAGATCGGTTCGCTGCCGATTGGGGCCCATTTTCACGACACGCGCGGCACCGGGCTGGCCAACGTCGGCGCCGCGCTCGATTGCGGCGTGCGCGCCTTCGACGCGTCGCTGGCGGGCCTGGGCGGCTGCCCGTTCGCGCCGGGCGCGACCGGCAACATCGTCATGGACGATCTTTGTTTCATGCTCGATTCGATGGGATTGCGCACCGGAGTCGATCTGGAGAAACTGCTCGAAGTCAGGCGCATCGTGCGCGAGGCGCTGCCGGACATCGAGATGCAGGGCGCCCTGGCGCGCGCCGGCCTGCCGCGCAACTACCTGCGCGCCGAAGAACGGCGCGCAGCCTAGCACGTCACCGCGTAGGAGCGAGCTTGCTCGCGAACTGCGTAATTCGCGCGCAAGCTCGCTCCGGTCTCGACCAACCTCATCCTGGCTTACATCGGCGAGCACATCCTCGGCATGCAGCGCTCGTATTGAACGGGTAGATTGGGAAGCGGCGCTAACGCGTAAGATCGCGGATGTGGCGCGAGACAACGAGAAGCTGACCCGAATCCATGCGCTGGATAAACGTCCGACTTACGCTACCGATGAGCGTTACCGCACCGGACATGGCGAGACGTGCCGATTGTTCCGCCACAAAGCCCGCCTTGGAAAGCTTGAGCGCTCTCAAATAGTAATAATCCATGCCGCTCTCGGTGAGTTCCACCACCAGATCTGCCAAGGTGTCGCGATGTTTTTCCGGGTCGGACGCCTGCTCAAGCGCGGTGAGCACAGCGAGCGTTTTTGCGCGCAACGCATCCGAGTGGTGGAAACGCAGAAACGGTTTTGGGGCCGCGGGTTTTGCCTTGGCATTTCGCGCTGTCTTTGTTGCGCTTCTTGCCCGGGTGGTCATGACGCTCCGATCGATTTACGCTGGCAACTTCAAGCTACCGCTATTCCGGTCAATGTCTGCCATCGGCAAGCGTCAACGTCAGCAGGCGGCTGCGGTCATTCCCGCTGGCCGTAAATCCGCGTCCCCGGTTCGGTCCCCGATCAGGGACCCTGCAAGTCAGCGCGTATCGCGTACGGAAACCGGGTGGTCTTCCCGTACTCGGATTTCAGCGTTTCTCTCGCGCCTCGTCCTTGATCGCTTTGCCGCCCTGCTCGATATCCTGACCTGCGCCCGCCACGGTGTTGCAACCGGCAAGCGTGCCAAAGAAACCCACAAATAACAGCGCCGCCAGCAGCAGCGCGAAAATTCGTTTGATCACGGTGAATCTCCTATCACGAAAGTTTAGCGATATAGCTGACCTTCGCTCTGCCCGACAGCAGGGGTCAAAGCCCGGCGTGAACTGAACCGACACGCCGTTCGTCCGTTACTGCTGGTACTTATTTCTTGTCCTTGCCGATCTGGTTGCCGATGATGCCACCGACCGCGGCACCGCCGATAGTTCCGGCCGTGCTGCCGCCCGTAAGCACGTTACCACCAACGGCGCCGACTCCAGCGCCGATCGCAGTGTCCCTCTGACGCGTCGTCATCTCGCCACAAGCAGCCAAGCCGAGCAGCACTGTTGCGGCCACGGCACTCACTGCAAATCTTTGCATCGATTTCATAGTAATACCTCTCTCTCAAACTCCAGAGATGAAAACACCCACACTTGGCAGACTACCGCTTACAACTGAACGAAGCGCACCTGGGTTTCGTCAAAGCAGGCGGTTTGCCGACACCCTGCCACCAAATATTGGATACCTTCCCACGAACATAAGGATTGACAAAAATCAACAGAAGTGACGAATGAGCTAAGGACATTTAATTCGCAAGTCAAGCGGATAGCTCGTGCGTCGTCCGTTATTGCACGGAGGCCCCAATGTCAGGACGAGGTTCGTTTCGGCCGTATGCGAGCGCTATGCGGTCATCAAACGGGAGTATGGCCGTTTGCTCCCGCCCGAAAACACCATTGGCAACGCGGGTGTGCACGCGATGGATGTCCACGGTACATGCGGCATTTCAAGAAACCAAAGCCGTTGGCCGTCTGTGACGTCTGTGGCACATGGACCGGCGCCGCGAAGCCCCCGGTCACATCTGCCTGAAGCGATGAGCAAATGTGCGGCTCACTGTGAAGGTGCGATCCAGACCGCGCAGGCGCAGTTCCAGTTGCCCAGCGTCATTGCGAACTGCGCGCTCGATCGCCGCCACGCGGACAATCGTGCGGCGGTGAATCTGCCAAAACTGATCGTCAGGAAGTTCGTCGAGCAATTCGCGAATCGGCTTCCGGATCAGCGCCTCGCCCGCCGCCGTCAGGACTTCCGTGTACTTGTCTTCGGCATTGAAACACAGCACCTCGCTCACCGGGATCAGCTGGGTTGTGGCTCCGATCGACGCACTGATCCATTTCAGCGTAGCCGTTTGCGGCACCAGTTGGCGTCGCAGTTCGGCGAGCAGCTCTGGCGCGATGCTACGCTGCGGCGATGTTGCCGTAGAAACGTCCGCCATGCGCGCCTTGAGCCGCGCGATCGTGTCACCCAGGCGCCGTGTTGTTGCCGGCTTCAATACGTAGTCCAGCGCGTGCTGTTCGAAGGCTGTGACAGCATATTCGCTGTACGCGGTAACGAATACCACCTGACTGCGGCCGCGCAGGACTGCCGCAATATCGATGCCGCTCATGTCTGGCAGGTTGATGTCGAGAAAGGCAATGTCGGGCACCGCCTCTGCGATTTGCCGCATCGCCGCGGTTCCCGATTCCGCTTCGACGATATGGCCCACGTCGGGCCAAAGTTCTCTCAATGATCCGCAAAGCTGCCGCCGCAGCAGCGGTTCGTCTTCGACCACCAATACCCGAAGCTCAGGCATCCGTGCTCCCGTTGATCGGAATCTCTATTGTGGCCACCGCACCCCGCGGCAGATTAGGCGCCAGCGTGAGCCTTGCCCGTTCGCCATACATCGACGCAAGACGTTCCCTGATATTGCCGAGTCCGATGCCGTCATGCAAGTGGCTGCCAGACGGCGACAGGCCGACGCCGGTATCGGCGACGCAAAGCAGCAGAGAGTTTTCCCGCCGCATCGCGCGCACGGTAATCGTGCCGCCTTCGGCCAGTTCATTCACGCCATGCTTGATCGCATTCTCGATCAGGGTTATCAGCATCATCGGCGGGAAGGGTACGACGAGCAGGTCTTGCGGAATGTCAAACACCGCCTGCACTCGCTCTCCCATGCGAATCTGCAAAATGGAGACGTATGCGCTGGCCATGGCCAGTTCATTGCGCAGCGTGCTGGACTCGCCGCGAATGCGCGGCACCGCGGCTTGCAGGTAGTCAATCAGATTCTCCAGCATGGCGAGCGCCTGATCCGGATTGTCCTTAATGAGAAAGCTGAGATTGGCCAACGTATTGAAAAGGAAATGCGGCTCTATCTGGGCGCGGATCACCTTCAGTTCTGCCTCGGCGTGTTTGCGGGCCAGGCGCTGCCGGTCGGCCTCAGACCGCATCAATTCCGCTTCGGCGCGCGCAATCCTAGCCCGGGTGGCCATCGCCGCTACTGCGATAGTACCGGCGATGAAACCGATGATGGCGGTCAGCCCAAATGACCCTAAGCGATGGGTGTCGCTAAACATCATGCCGAGGTCGCGGCCCTTGACCAGGACCACCAGCACCGTACCGAAGAATGCGCCGGCTACAAGCGCGATGGCGACGCTCACGGTGCGCCAAAGCGGTGACATCGCTATGCTCATCGCCGGATACAGCAAGGCAAGCAACGCAAAACCGACTACTTGGGCGCTGATCAACAGATCCCCGAAGCTATTTTCAACAAAGGGAAAGACGACGATGGTCACAGCGGTATTGCAGGCGGCGGTAATGACCGCGACCCGCGCCAGCCGGATGATTGTTATTCTAGTCATCGAAGTCATCCGATCAGCGCCCGCATCCTGCGCCCTTCCGGCACGGTCAGGATGCGTTGTTGGTACATTTGATTGCGGCGGTCTGACGGGGCGTATTGTCGCGCAACGCCAGCATCGATTGCGCGATGCCGGAGTCCGCCGCGTAATACGCGGCGATGCTCAAGTTTCCCGCAATCACCGCACCCGAGCCTGCCAGCGCCAAGGCTGCGGCAATCAGTCTAGTTCTGCCCGTGCTTCCACAATACGCAGCGCTGGTAGCTTGCATTTCCGTGTCCTTTCGCAATATTCAAGGGGATGCGGATTGCACTATAAAAGGACACGAACCGGCAGAAAACCGGTTTGCGACGAAAGCCACGCTTAGTGGCGCGAAACGTCGTTTTTGGCATTTTTCGCGCAGATTAGCGGGTAACCAATGCCATGACAAGTTTCCCGACCTGCTTCGGGAAGCCTTCGTCTATGACCGCTTTTGGCTGCGGATTCAACCGGACATTGGCTAACTGCCCATTTGCCGACGCTCGCACAGGCTGGCCGAGAGCGCTACGTTTTCGCTACCTGCAATTCCGGTTTCCGCACAGAGAGAAACACCGAAGGCAATTGTATGAATTTGGCGGCCTGAAGTCGGGCATCTCGCCGGACATTCCGTCGTTCTGCGCGTCGCTGCTTGGGTTTTCGATCTCTAGGCCGTTCGACCTATTGACGCCAGGCCATGAACAGCGTAAAAAAATTCGAGGCTTCCGATATTCGGGGCCTCAATGTTCGTGGCTAACAAAAAGGGGGGTAGGATTATGTGGAGAAAACGCAAACAACTGATCATTGCAACCGCCGTCGTTGGACTGCTGGCCGCTGCGGTACCGGCCATGGAGGTAGTCGCTGGTGAGACCACGTCTCCGTTTGGAAAAGCCGATCCGCTTAGCAGTATGCAGGAACAAATAGACACGCTTAAGGGTCAGCTTCGAGACTCGATAAGCCCGCGATCGCCGACGCATTTGAGCGGAGATTACGCTGTGCTCGGGAATATGGACTGTATGGTCGATAGCCCTGGATTCGGCCCCAACTTATCAGTGAACGCGGTCCAAGGGCAGAGCAATGCCGCCGCCCAGCATCAGACCTTTATTGGGACCAAACATTACAATGGAGATGGTACTGGTACAGAAACGCTCTCGGGCATGGTTGTGGCTAGCGTGCCCTTTAATGGTGCGTTTCCGATTGGTACGTTCACCGTCGCCAGCTGCAATTTCCGCTATGCGGCTAACGCGGATGGCACCTTTACCGAGACAAGGTTGGCGGGTTGCATCGCCACCGGCGGCGACGGATCAACGACAACGTCGGAGAGCGACGTCAAACTGCATGGCCGTATCTCGAATGGAGGGACGACACTGCTCTTAGGCGGCATTACTCCTGCCGTAGAAAGGTTTGTAAACACAAATAGCGGGGCTCACGAACGAGTGTGCACCAGAAACAATATTGCTACGAAGATAAAATAAGTAAGACCACGAATGTTCATGAGCGCCGGGTTGTTGGGGCGCTCGTGGTGTTCCGCTCGCGTGCCAAGGCGGTGCCGAAACTAGGGCTCGAGCCAAGGACTCAGACTAATAACCAGCGATATGTCCGCTCAGGGTCGATAGCGACCGGTCACCGATCGCGGCTCTCGGCCAAGGCTAGACTGTCGCGCCAAACCTCGACGGCGCCCCGACGTCGGCTGTCTTTATTGGCGTTTTCCCGCATATCGTGATTTCCGTCAAAATTCCGATCGCAAATAGCGCATAAATTGGTTTCCTAATCGCCGATAAGGAGATGTTCATGAGCTTCTTCACCTTCTTGGCAACCGCGTTCGCGACTGTCGTCGCGTTGGTATCGAGGGATCTCTTCCATGGCCATCGATAGCGAGGTCGGGCATTTTGACAGCGTTCACCGGCTGGAAGTGCCGAATAACAGAGTGCGGAATGCCCGCCTATTGTTCCCGTTACAGTGATCGGAAATACCAGGTTCTACTGATGATGTGCACCATGAAAACTCAATGCGAAACTTCCTCGACGGCCGATGCCTTCGAGCCCAGGAATGAAGAGTACTTTCGCATGATTGTTGAGAACGCCGACGACTTTTTTGCGGTGCTTGATCTGGAAGGTCGGCGGCTCTATAACAGCCCCTCTTACGCCAACCTTTTTGGCCATATCGAAAGCATGAAGGGCTCGGACTCTTTCGGCGAGGTACATCCGGATGATAGGGAGCTTGTGATACGGGCATTCATGGAAACGGTACAGTCTGGCCGCAGCCATCGCTTGAATTTCCGCTTTGTGTTGGCAAACGGCAGTATCCGTTACATGGAATCTTGCGGTGCACTGATTAGAAATAGCCAAGGCCAAGCATTGCGTGTTGTCGTCGTATCCCGCGACATTACCGAGCGTATGGAAAAAGAACAGGAAACCTACAATTTCGCGTTTTATGACGCATTGACACAACTTCCTAATCGTCGTCTGCTAAACGATCGATTGGATCAAGCCATGGCGACCAGCAAACGTAGTGGACGGTATGGCGCGCTGATATTTCTCGATTTAGACAACTTTAAACTGCTCAATGATACGCATGGTCATGCCATGGGGGACTTGCTGTTGCCGGAGGTGGGCCGTCGCATCACCGGATGCTTGCGTGAGATGGATACGGTCGCGCGTTTTGGCGGCGATGAATTCGTGTTGGTTCTCTGTGAATTGGATAAAGATAAAACTAGATCTACTCTACAGTCCAGCGTCGTGGCGGAAAAAATCCACGCCACTCTGGCCGAACCGTATGAGCTGAAATTACAGCGGGAGGACAGCATAGAAGCCGCTATTGAATATCATGGTACGGCAAGCATCGGAGTGGTGTTGTTTATCAATCACGAGGCCAGCAGGGAGAACATTCTCAACCAGGCGGATATTGCAATGTATCAAGCGAAAGCGGCAGGGCGAAATTTGATTCGGTTTTACGATTCGAAAGTTTGAGTGACCGCATAGGGTGGCGACGCTGGCGTTTCCGGGTTGCAGACATTCGCGCGAAAATCAGTAGATTGATAGCGCAACGGGCAGGTGTCGGTCAGCTGCAGGCGGTCGGTGAGGACCGCCTGCAGCGAAATGGACGTCCGGCACTTGTGTGC
>JADGRR010000106.1 GCA_017880745.1 Burkholderiales bacterium | reverse complement strand
GAGATGGACGAGATGAAATTCGACATGTGCGGCGCCGCCAGCGTGCTCGGCGCGCTGCGCGCCTGCGCCGAAATGAAGCTCAAGCTCAACGTCGTCGGCATCATCCCGACCACCGAGAACATGCCGGGGGGCGCCGCGACCAAACCCGGGGACATCGTCACCAGCATGTCCGGACAGACGATCGAGGTGCTTAATACCGACGCTGAGGGTCGGTTGATCCTGTGTGATGCGCTGACCTACGCCGAGCGCTTCGAGCCCGAGGCCGTGGTTGACATCGCCACGCTCACCGGCGCCTGCGTGATCGCGCTGGGCCACGTCGCCAGCGGCTTGTACAGCAACAAAGAGGCCCTGGCGCGCGAATTGCTCGCGGCCGGCGATGAGGCCTACGATCGCGCCTGGCACATGCCGCTGTGGGACGATTACCAGGAACAACTGAAAAGCAATTTCGCCGACATGGCGAATATCGGCGGCCGCCCGGCCGGCAGCGTCACCGCCGCCTGCTTTCTTTCGCGCTTTGCCAAGAAATTCGACTGGGCGCATTTGGACATCGCGGGCACCGCCTGGAAGTCGGGCAAGGACAAGGGCTCGACCGGGCGGCCGGTCGCGCTCCTGACCAGTTTCCTGATGAAACGGGCTGAGAAAGCGTGAGCGATGCGGAGAAAAACCGCCGATCCATGGTTGCTCCTCCCACCATCCGTTTCCCTGACCAATGACGCGCATCGACTTTTACTTCGAGGCCGAGGACAAACTACAGATCGCCTGCCGCCTGTCGGCCAAGGCAGCGCAGCAGAAGCTGCGGGTACTGATCTACGCCGCCGATGAGGCACAGGCACAGAAACTCGACAGGATGCTCTGGACCTGGCAGCCCACGGGCTTTCTGCCGCACTGCATGACGCGCAGCCCGCTCGCCGCGCAAACTCCGGTGCTCATCACCCAGGACCCCGAGGACACGCCGCACGACGAGGTGTTGCTGAACCTGCATTACGAATGGCCGCCCGCGTTCAGCCGCTTCCAGCGCCTGGTGGAGATCGTCGGCCGCGACGACGAAGACCGTGAGGCGGCGCGCGGGCGCTTCCGCTTTTACCGCGACCGCGGCTACGAAATCGCAAATCACGACTTGTCCAAGGCCAATGGCTGAGCCGGAAGATCTGCTGAGCAAGGCCGACGCGCTGATGGCGCGCCACCGCCCACCGCCACCGGCGGACGAACCCTACGCCGGGATTCCAGTGCTCGATGAGGTGGTGACCCTCCCCGCGCAGAGCGACGCTCTGTTGACCGAACTCGCGGGACCCGCGCCTCTGGACGAGGAGCAGATCGAGGCGCTGGCCGCGAGCATTCGCGCATCGCTGCTTGCCGCGTTGCGGCCCGAGATCGATACCCTGATCGAGGAGCGCCTGAAACAAGGCCTGGCGCCGCGGGTGGAAAGAATAATCGACGACTTGCGCGGCGACCTGCAGCTGATCGCGCGCGAAATTCTACGCGACGCCATCAATACCGCGGTCGAGCAAGCGCTCGAGCGGCGCAAATCGGATGGGGCAGTGTTTTGACCGTTTGAGCTGTGGCGTTCGAGCTTGCGCGGACGGCGACCCGACCGCGCGGGTCGCCGATTGCGCACGGACGGCTTCTCGTCCGTGCGCAATCGGCGATCTTGGATAAAACCCTCCACCTGTCCTTGTTTTTGTCCGTAATCGCGTTTTCCGCACGGATGGCTTTTATCCGTGCGGAAAACGCGGTTGGCGCGCGCGAACGCGCAATGCCCGCTCCTCGCATGCGTCGGAATTCAAGACGCCGTATATGGCTCGGCGCCTATCCGCTATAATTTGACCTTTCGCTCATGCGAACCGGTCGCTTTGCCAGAAAAGCGCCACTCATTTCGCTACGCCTCCCCGGAAAATGGAATTAGCCAAAAGCTTTGATCCGCGCGCCATCGAGGCGTACTGGTATCCCCAATGGGAGCAGCGCGGCTATTTCGCGCATTCGGCGGATCCCGCCAAACCGACCTACTGCATCCAGCTGCCGCCGCCCAACGTGACCGGCACCCTGCACATGGGGCACGCATTCCAGCAGACGCTGATGGACACGCTCGTTCGCTACCACCGCATGCGCGGCTTCAACACCAATTGGGTAGTCGGCACCGACCATGCCGGCATCGCGACCCAGATCGTGGTCGAACGCCAGCTCGAGGCCGAGGGCAAGACCCGCCATGACCTCGGGCGCGACAAATTCCTCGAGCGCGTGTGGGAATGGAAACAACAGTCGGGCTCGACCATCACCCGCCAGATGCGGCGCCTGGGCGCGTCGGCCAATTGGACCTACGCTGACACCGACGGCCAGCACGCCGGCTACTTCACCATGGACGCGAAAATGTCGCGCGCGGTGGTCGAGGTGTTCGTGCGCCTGCACGAGGAAGGCCTCATCTACCGCGGCAAACGCCTGGTCAACTGGGATCCGGTGCTGGGCACCGCAGTGTCCGACCTCGAGGTGGACAGCGAGGAGGAAGACGGCAAGATCTGGGAAATCAAGTATCCCTTCGACGACGGCACGGGCGCCGTAGTGGTCGCGACCACGCGCCCGGAAACCATGCTCGGCGACGCCGCCGTTGCCGTGAACCCCAAGGACGAACGCTACACCCGGCTCGTCGGAAAACGAGTCGTGCTGCCGCTCGCCGGCCGTTCGATCGCGGTGATCGCCGACGATTACGTCGACCCCGAATTCGGCACCGGCTGCGTCAAGATCACCCCGGCGCACGACTTCAACGACTATCAGGTCGGGCAGCGGCATGCGCTGGCTCAGATCAATGTCCTGACCCTGGACGCGAGGATCAACGATAACGCCCCATTGGTATACCGCGGCCTCGACCGCTTCGAGGCACGCAAGCGCATTCTGCAAGATCTCGACGCCCAAGGATTTCTGGTTTCTGAAAAGCCCTACAAACTGAGAGTGCCGCGCTCGGGCCGCACCGGCGTGATCGTGGAGCCGATGCTCACCGACCAGTGGTTCGTGAGAATGGACGGCCTGGCGCAACGCGGCCTGGAAGCGGTGGCCGAGGGCGCGGTGACGTTCTATCCCGATCACTGGACCACGACCTACAATCACTGGCTGGAAAACATCCAGGACTGGTGCATTTCGCGCCAGCTCTGGTGGGGTCACCAGCTCCCCGCCTGGTACGACGACGAGGGCAAGGTGTACGTCGCGCGCAGTGAAGTCGAAGCCCTGGCCCAGGCGGCCGCGAAAGGCTACCGCGGCAAGCTCAAACGCGACGAGGACGTGCTCGACACCTGGTTCTCCTCCGCCCTGGTGCCTTTCACTTCGCTCGGTTGGCCGGAAAAGACGCACGACCTCGAGGCCTTCCTGCCCTCCTCGGTACTCGTCACCGGCTTCGACATCATCTTTTTCTGGGTCGCGCGCATGATCATGATGACCCTGCACTTCACCGGCAGGGTGCCGTTCCGCCACGTTTACATCAACGCCTTGGTGCGCGACGCCGAGGGCCAGAAGATGTCGAAGTCCAAAGGCAATACCCTGGACCCGCTGGATCTGATCGACGGCGTCAGCTTCGACGCCCTGCTCGAAAAATCGACGCAAGGCCTGATGCTCGCCAGCCACAGGACCAAGGTCGAGAAATACGTGCGCAAAAACTACGCCAACGGCATCCCCGCGTTCGGCGCCGATGCGCTGCGCTTCACCTTCGCCTCGCTCGCCAGTTTCGCGCGCACGCTCAACTTCGACCTCAGCCGCTGCGAGGGCTACCGCAATTTCTGCAACAAGCTGTGGAATGCGACGCGCTTCGTGCTGATGAACACGGAGGGCAAGGACTGCGGCGCTGATGAGTCGCTGCCGCTCGCGCCCTCGGTCATCGACCGCTGGATCGTGAGCCGGCTGCAGCGTGCGGAGAAGGAAGTGTGCGAGGGCTTCGACAGCTACCGCTTCGACCTCGCTGCGCGCGCCCTGTACGAGTTCGTCTGGGACGAATACTGCGACTGGTATCTCGAACTGGCCAAGGTGCAGCTGCAAACGGGCAGCGAGGCCGAGCAGCGCGCCACGCGGCGCACCCTGGTGCGGGTGCTGGAGGCGGTGTTGCGGCTCGCCCACCCGGTCATTCCTTTCATCACTGAAGAGTTGTGGCAGAGGGTCGCGCCGCTGGCCGGACGCGCAGGCGAGAGCATTGTGCTCGCGCCCTACCCGCAGTCCAAGCCCGAGCGCCTCGACGCCGCAGCCGAGGCCGAAGTCTCGGTGTTGAAGGACCTGGTCGGCGCCTGCCGCAACCTGCGCGGCGAAATGAACATTTCGGCGGCGCAGCGCATCCCCTTGCTCGCCACCGGAGACAAAGCGACGCTGGTAGCCCTCGCCCCGTACATCAAGACCCTGGCCAAGCTGTCCGATGTAAGTGTGGTGGACGCCCTGCCCGCAGCCGACGCTGCCGTCGCCGTAGTCGGCGGCTGCCGGCTGATGCTCAGAATCGAGATCGACAGGGCGGCGGAGCGCGAACGGCTGCAAAAGGAAATCTCCCGCCTCGAAGGCGAAATCGCCAAGGCCAGAGGCAAGCTCGCCAACACCGGTTTCGTCGAACGCGCTCCGGCCCAGGTCGTGGCGCAGGAGAAGGAGCGCCTGGCCGCTTTCGCCACCACGCTGGAAAACCTGAAACCCCAACTCGCGAAGCTCGGCTGAGGCGCCGGGTCCGGCCATGCATCCGATCCTGCGCGGCTTCGAGCATCGCAACTTCCGCCTGTTCTTCATCGGCCAGACGCTGACGATGATCGGCACCTGGATGCAGTACATCGCCATTTCCTGGCTGATGTACCGGCTCACCAATTCGGCATTCATGCTGGGCATGACCGGATTTGCGCTGCAGATCCCGATCCTGCTGGTGTCGCCGTTTGCCGGCGTGTGGGTAGACCGTTACGACCGCCGCAAGCTGCTGCTGCTCACGCAAACGCTGGCGCTGGCGCAGGCTTTGCTGCTGGGCGCGCTCACGTTCGCCGGCCTGATCCAGGTCTGGCACATCCTCGCCATCTCGCTGTTCCTCGGCACGGTCAACGCCTTCGCCAACCCGAGCCGCGGCACCTTCCTGCTCGAGATGGTCGAGAGCAAAGCCAATCTCCCCAACGCCATAGCGCTCAACTCCCTGATCATGAACAGCGCGCGCTTTGTCGGGCCGACCATCGCCGGAGGCGTGCTCGCCTTCGCCGGCGAGGCCTGGTGCTTCATGCTGAACGCGCTGTCCTACCTGGCACTGATCGTCGCCCTGCTGATGATGCGGGTGAAGGCCGCCGCTCCGCACGCCGCGCATGAGCACTGGCTCGAAGAGCTGAAACAGGGCTTTCGCTACGCCTTCGGCTTTCTGCCGAGCCGGCGCCTGCTGCTGCTGGTGGCGGCGGTGAGCATGACGACCTCGCCCTATCAGCACATGATGCCGATCTTTGCCGGCGAAGTGTTCGGCGGCGATTCGCGCACGCTCGGCCTTCTGATCAGCGGCGCCGGGCTTGGCGCATTTGCCGGCACGGCTTATCTGGCCGGTCGCACTTCGTTGCAGGGATTGTCGCGCATCATCATCGCCGCGAGCTTCTCCGCCGGGCTGGGACTGATGCTGTTCTCGCAGTCGCGCTTGCTGTGGCTGTCGCTGCTGCTGATGCTGCCCATCGGTTTTGGCTTGATCGTCACCGCCACTTCGACCAATACCATCCTGCAGACCATCGCCGACGAGGACAAGCGCGGCCGCGTCGTCGCCATCTACGGCATGTGCTTCCTCGGCGCAGCGCCGATAGGCAATTTCGTCGCCGGTTCGGTTGCGAGCCATTTCGGCGCGCCGCTCACCCTGCTCGTCTTTGGCGCGCTGTGCACCCTGGCGGCATTGGTCTTCGCCCTGCGGCTCCAATCCTGGCGCGCCGCGATCAGGCCCGTGTACCGGCGCATGGGCCTGGTGAAATAGCGCTGTCGGTGCGATAGCGCGCGCCGGTCAGCGCGCGTCTTCCTTGCCACCGACAGTCAGCGCCAGCGCCTTGCGCATGGCTTCGGGGGCCTTCATGATATTCATGAAACTGTTCGCCCCCATCATGGAAAGATCCGGGAAGGAGATGGCGATGCGGAAACGCGCATACAGGGCGTAGACCTTGTTGTCCGAAACCAGGATGTCGTAGGGCAGATGGGCGGTGGATTTGACGTCCTTGAAGTCGATCTCGCTCATGATGTACCTGTCATCCATGTACTTGTGGTCGCCCTCGCCTTTCATCGCGACTCCGAACAACGTCTCCTTCTTGCCCGCGACATCGACGCGATACACCTTGGTGACGCCCTGACTGCCTGTGGCAAGGCCGGCTTCGACAGCCTTCACTGCCTCCTCATAGCTACCGTAGCTGGCCAGGGTATTCGGCTCGTTGAAGTACTCCATGCCGAAGGCGTAGTGGTACTTGCGCAGCTTGGCCGGGCTCAGGCCCTCGGCACCGAATTCCTCAATATTGCCCAGCGCCGCCTGCAGCTTCGCAGCGGTATCCCTGAGGTCTCCCGCCATGCGATACGCATTCGCCATGTAAGGCGGATTGGTGTAGGCCACCTGAACGTCGTCCTTGACCTTGGTCACGCCTACGCGTACCACGGCGCCGAAGCCGCCGTGCTCGGATTTCGCGGCAATGCTGCGCAGTTCGTCGCTGGTGATGCCGATCACGACTGCGTTCGGATAGGGTGAGTAGCTTCCGGCCACGGTGAAACCGGCCTTGGCCAGTGCCGCCTTGGTAGCCTCGGCCTTCTGCGCCACATCCCCCGGGCCCCGGGAGGCCAGAACGAACGGCTTTTGCGCGGCATCCTGGGCAAATGCAAGCGCGGCGCTCAGGGCCAGGGCCGCGGCGCCCAGGTTCCTCCAGATTCTTGACATGTCTCTCCTCCCGGTCAAATCGATGGTGTTGCTGGAATCAAAAAAGGGCTGAAGGCATCATCGCCCTCAGCCCTTCTCGTTCTTGCAGCGTTCCCGGCCGGTTCGGCTTAGTTGAACTTCACACCATAGGCGATGCCGAGCGAGTTCTCATACATCTGGATTTTTTCGGTACCGGCAGTACCGCCAGGGGGGAAAAAGCTGGTAAACAAACTGGACGCCTCGACCGAGTTCTTGAACGCGTGCATATAGGCCATGGTCAGTTCGGAATCCTTGCTCAGGTTATAGGTGAACCCCAAGGTCAGATGATCCTTGACCACTCCTGGAGCAATGATGTTGAAGGTGACATCGCGGCCCTGGATCGGGTTGTCTGTATGATTATAGCCAGCGCGCAAAATCAGCTTCGGATTGTACTGATACTCGGCGCCGAGCTTGATCACATTCACGCTGCTCCAGCCGAAACCGCGGCAGCTATCGCAGCCAAGCGTACCGGTGACGCCAAAGGTGGGAGGAACACCATCGGCCCCCGTTCTGCTCGAGTTGGCGATCGACTTGATTCCGGAATAGTCGATCCTCTCGAAATCAGCGGCAAGCGTCAACGCCGGGGTCGTTTTGACCGCAATACCCAGGTTCAGGCTGGCGGGCATGTCGAAATACCCCTGACCTGGAAACAAGTCCTTGTACTTGTCGAACTTGCCCATTTTGGTCTTGGTAGTGTAGGTCGCGCCCAAGGTTACCGTATCCGAAATCCTGCCCATCCAGCCAAGGCGCAGGCCATAACCAAAGGAAGTATCGTTGCCACGGTTGGTCAGATTGTTATTGGCCGCCCAGTTGGCCGCCGTGCCGGGGGGGCCGAACTGAGTAAACTGCCAGAACCCGTCCAGTCCTTCTGCCTTGAATTTCTGATAAGCAAGCAGCACCGACGCGCCAAAGGAGTGATCCTTGTTCACCTTCATGGCAAATGTCGGAGCAACGACCAGTTGCTCCAAATTCTGACCCAATCTACCGCTGCCGCACAGCATGTTGTATGGGGCTCCTGCGGCACCTTGCGGATTGAAATTGGCACAGGCGCTGGCCGCACCAATCTGACCGCCGTTGAAGTTGGTGTTCATGCCGCCGTTACCGTAGACCGAGACGCCGGCCGACATGTCCCAACCCAGCATCTTGTTGTATCCGAACTCCGGAACCAGAAACAGGTTGCTGTCGCTGCTCACCGCGCCATCTATGCCGGCATTGCTCCCGCTACGCGATATGTCGCGCTTCGGGCTGAACAGATCCAAGCCGATATCCAAGCGGTCACCGACCCAGACCATACTCGCCGGGTTATTCGCGCCGCCGAACGCGTCGACTGCCATCGCGGTGGCGGTGCCGCCCATGCCCTTGGCCTTCATGCCGTAGCCATGGGCAAAATATCCGTCCGTCGCCAGCGCAACCGACGGGATGACAAAGACGGCAAACAACGCCGATGAAAGTAATTTGCGTTTCATTTCACTCCCCTTCCTGTTGTAATTGCAGCAATCGTTTCAAACGAAACTAGACAAATAGCGTGACGTCGGCTTCCTGCGCCATCGGCAGGAACGAAGC
>JADGRR010000105.1 GCA_017880745.1 Burkholderiales bacterium | reverse complement strand
GCTCATAGTCGGCTTGCGCCGATGCAGTTCCGCCTGCGGCGAGCAGGAGCAGACAGGCGAGGGCGCGCACGCAGGCGGCGCGTACAAGTTGCTGGATGGCTGGTGCGATCATGGCGCTCCCCTATTCCTGGATACGGCCCGGACCTGCGCGCGGATGCACGATCTCGCGCGAGCGCCCGTTACCCGAGTTCTTCCTTGCCTCAAACCTCGAGCCTCTCCCTGATGCTGCGCACCAGTTCAGCCGGGCTCGCGGCTGCGTCGAGCCGCAGCGCGTCCGGCGGCCGCTCGAGGATGGCGAATTGCGAATCGAGCAGCTTCGGGTTCATGTAGTGGCCCTGGCGCGCGGCGAGGCGCGCGCGGATCAGCTCCTTGTCTCCGTCGAGAAAAACAAAACGCGCCGCGGCGCAGCCGCGCGCGAGCCGGTCGCGATAGACCTGTTTCAGCGCCGAGCAGGCGAGCACCAGGCTCTTGCCCTGCCGTTCGCGGTCGAGCAGGAGCGTACTGAGGCGCGCGAGCCACGGCCAGCGGTCTTCGTCGGTAAGCGCCACGCCGCTATTCATCTTGGCGACGTTTTCCGCCGGGTGAAAATCGTCGGCGTCGTAAAAATCCCAAGCGCAGGCTTCAGCCAGCATCGCCCCGACCTTGGTCTTGCCGCAGCCGGTCACGCCCATCACGATGACGATCACGATTGCTTTTTTTTGCGCGCGACGCGGCCGCCCCGTACTCGGCCTGCCGGCGCAGGGTGGCCGCTTCCGGTGACGGCGTGGCCACCGAAACTGTTGCGCAGTTGCGCCAGTTGCCTCGCGCCGTAGTCGCCCTTGCCCTGACTCGCGAAGCGCATCGCCAGCGCGAGGCTGATAACCGGCGCCGGCACCCCGAGCTCCACCGCCTCGATCGCGGTCCAGCGGCCCTCGCCCGAGTCGGCGACCACGGGCGCGATGCCTTCGAGCGCGGCGTCGCGCTTGAGGTTATCCGCCATCAGGTCGAGCAACCACGAGCGCACCACGCTGCCGTGGCGCCACAGCTCGGCCACCGCGGCCAAGTCGAGGCTGAATTCGCGCTTGCCGGCGAGCAGGGCGAAGCCCTCGGCGTAGGCCTGCATCAGGCCGTACTCGATGCCGTTGTGGATCATCTTGACGTAGTGGCCGGCGCCGCTGGGACCGCAATGCAGCCAGCCCTTGGGCGGGGCCAGCAGCTTGACGAAAGGTGTAATCCGCTTTACCGCTTTGGCATCTCCGCCCAGCATGACGGCGTAGCCGTTGGCCAGTCCCCAGATGCCGCCGGAGACGCCGGCATCGACAAGATATAAGCCATGCCCGGCCAGTTCGGCAGCCTGGCGCATGCTGTCCTTGTAATAGGCATTGGCGCCATTGACCACCACGTCACCCTTGGCGAGCAGCGGCGCCAGCCGCGCGAGCGTGTCCGCGGTCGGCTTGCCCGCCGGCAGCATCAGCCAGAGCACGCGCGGTGTTTTGAGTTTTTCTACCATCGAGGCGAGATCGGCAACCGTAGCGACGCGCGGCTCGCGCGCGAGCGCCCGGCGCGCGCCGGCGCTGCGGCTCCATGCCAGGACTTCGGCGCCTCCGCGCGCCAGGCGCCGCGCCATGTTGGCGCCCATGCGTCCCAAGCCGATCATGCCGATATGCAATTGTTACCTCCGCAGCCGATAGCGCCCTCCACCTCGATGCTCGAGGGTGTGCGAGGGCGGAAAGCGGTCAAGTGCTGCTTCACACCGAACGCTGAGCCTTGTCTTTCTCGTTCTGCGCCTTGATCAGCGCGCGCGCCTGCTCCCACTCCGCATCGCCCCAGCTGAGCATCTGCGTGAACGAGCCGCCGTTGGCCTGCCAGCCGGCGCCATCGAGGGCGATGGTCTGGCCGGTGAGCCATTCGCAGCCGTCGGCCATGAGGAAGGTGGCGAGGTTCTGCAGCTCGGGCATGCGGCCGTGGCGATGCATGGGATTGGCCTGCGCCGCGTCGCGGTCTTTGCCGTCCTTGCCCGGATACAGGCGCTTGCCCGCGCCTTCCGTCGGAAACAGACCCGGGGCGATGGCATTCAGGCGGATGCCGTAACGGCCCCATTCCACCGCCAACGACTGGGTCATCACATGGATGCCGGCCTTTGACATGGCCGAGGGCACGACGAAGGGCGAGCCGGTCCAGATCCAGGTGACGACGATGGACACCACGCTGCCCTTGTCGCCACCCTTGATCCAACGTTTGCCCACCGCATGGGTGGTGTAGAAGGTGCCGTGGAAAACGGTATTGGCGATGGCATCGAAGCCGCGGTGCGACAGGTCCTCGGTGCGGCTGATGAAATTGCCGGCGGCGTTGTTCACCAAACCGGTGAGCGGCCCACCGTCGTTCCAAATCCATTCGATCATCTTGTCGACGGCCTCGGGGTCGCGGATGTCGATGGCGCGGGTCTTGACCGAACCGCCGCGCATTTGTCTCAGCTCTTTCGCGGTCTGGTCCAGCACTTCCTTGCGCCGGCCGCAGATATAGATGTCTGCGCCCAATTCGAGGTATTTGTCCGCCATTTCCCGGCCGAGGCCGGTGCCGCCGCCGGTGACCAGGATGCGCTTGCCTTTAAACAATCCGGGTTTGAACATGACCTGTCCTTTGCGAGAGATTCTGCGCGCGCGGCCGGTTTATCGTCCGCGCAAAAGCGCAATTCTGGAACAACGGGGGGGCGATTTAGGTCACCAGGTACGGCAGCGGAAGAAATCTGCCGTTCGCGCTTATGCTGTTACTTCTTCTCCGACCAGATCACCCCGCCCGAGGCCCAATCGGATTTTTTCACGTCGCGCATGATGATATCCACCGCGCCCGGCTCGCACTTGAGCACGCGGCAGGTTTCACGAGTGATGGCTTCGACGAATTCACGCTTGATTTCGGGCGTGCGGCCTTCGAACATCTCGACATGGATCAGGGGCATGGTTTTCTCCAGATGAAAACACGAAAGATAGCCCGTCGGCAAAGCCGGCGCAAGGGTGAGAAAGCGACCCCGCGACACAAGCGAGCGCGACCATGTGGATTGCGCAGCGACAAAACGCCAAGGCTCGCTGAATTCGGACTGGAAATATGAGCCGAAGCGTAGCAGAATGAATTCGTCTGGTTCGTTCAGCCGGAGGCCAGCATGAACCTTTTCCTGAATCTGCTCTTTGCATCCCTATTCCTTTGCGCTGCGCTCGCCGGACTGCCGGTTCAGGCGCAGACGGTGCAGCACAAGCCCAAGGTCATCAGCGAGAAGCAGGCGGACGAGTTGCTCGGATCCGTGGTCAGGGTCAAGGCGCGCTCGCTCCCGGACGCGCGCAGCAACGCGACGCTGGGCTCTGTGCGCGAAGGCAGCGGCGTGATCATCGATGACCGGGGGCACATCCTCACCATCGGTTATCTGGTGATCGAAGCCGATGCGATCGAAGTCACCACTGCTGCGGGCAAGACCAGCCCGGCCACGCTGGCGGCCTACGACCACGCCACGGGGTTCGGCCTGTTGCGCGCCGTGCTGCCGCTCGCCGCCAAGCCCATCGACCTTGGTGTCTCCGCGGAACTCGCGCTGCGCGAGCCGGTGATGGTCGCGGCGCACGGCGGGCGCGAATCCGTCAACCTCGCCTACGTGGTGTCCAAGCGCCAGTTTGCGGGCAGCTGGGAATACCTGCTGGACAGCGCGATTTTTGTCTCGCCGCCGACCCTCGCCTGGTCCGGCTCGGCGTTGATCAGCCGCGACGGCAAACTGGTCGGCATCGGTTCGCTGCTGGTGCGCGACTCGGAGGAGGCGGGCACGCCGCTGCCCGGCAATATGTTCGTGCCGATCGATCTGCTCAAACCCATACTCGCGGATTTGATCGACAAGGGACGCGTGTCCGGCCCGCCGCGGCCGTGGCTGGGAATGGCCACCGAGGAAATGCAGGGGCGCTTGTTCGTGACCCGGGTGTCGCCGGAGGCGCCGGCGGACCAGGCCGGGGTGCGGCGCGGCGACATCATTGTGGGCGTGGGCGCGGACGCGGTGACCACCCATGTCGAACTGTATCGCAAGGTCTGGTCCCTGGGTCCGGCCGGGACTGAGGTGCCGCTCAAGGTGCTGCAGGGCGCGAGGGTGAAAGAGATCAAGCTGCGCTCGATCGACCGGACCGAATATTTCCGCGCCAAGCCGATGCTCTGATGCCGGTGATTTCTGCCGCGCCGTGACGGGGAGCGCTCGCTTACCCGACCAGCGGAGCGGAAGCAAAAGTCAAGCCGTGCTAGGATTGCGGGCGATACAGATAGGAGAAGGCAGGGGTGATGGATCAGTTCATCGGCACCATGCCGGTGGCCGAGAAGCAGCGCTTCGACGTCGCCCGCCTGGACACGTATCTGCGCGCGCATGTCGATGGGTTCGCAGGCAGCCTCGAAGTCGAGCAGTTCAAGGGCGGACAGTCGAACCCGACTTATCGCCTCTCCGCCGGCGGCAAGCGCTATGCGATGCGGGCCAAGCCCGGGCCGGCGGCGAAACTGCTGCCCTCGGCGCATGCGATCGAACGCGAGTTCCGCGTGATCAGCGCGCTGGGCAAGACCGATATCCCGGTGCCCAGGACCTACGCCCTGTGCGAGGACGAGGGCGTGATCGGGCGCGCCTTCTACGTCATGGATTGCGTCGACGGGCGCGTGCTGTGGGAGCAGTCGCTGCCCGGCATGTCTAGGCCTGAGCGCGGCGCGATCTACGACGAAATGAACCGCGTGATCGCGGCGCTGCACAGCGTCGACTTCGCCGCCATCGGCCTGGCCGATTTCGGCAAGCCCGGCAATTATTTCGCGCGCCAGATCGGGCGCTGGAGCAAGCAATACCAGGCGTCCGAAACGGAAAAGATCGAGGCCATGGACAATCTCATCGCCTGGCTGCCGAACAACATTCCCGCCGGCGACGAAACCGCGATCGTGCACGGCGATTACCGCCTCGACAATCTGATCTTCCACCCGACCGAGCCGCGAATTCTTGCCATCCTCGACTGGGAACTCTCCACCTTGGGGCACCCGCTGGCGGACATTTCCTATCACTGCATGAGCTGGCGCATTCCGCCTGGGCAGTTCCGCGGCATCGGCGGGCTCGACCTCCCCGCGCTGGGGATACCGACGGAAGAGCAATATGTCGCTGCCTACTGCAGGCGCACCGGACGCGAGCGTATCGACAATTGGGATTTCTACCTCGCTTACAATATGTTCCGCATCGCCGCGATCCTGCAGGGCATCAAGAAGCGCTCGGTGGACGGCACCGCCGCCAGCGCGCATGCGGCCGATGCCGGCGCGCGCGTGCAACCCCTGGCGAAGATGGCCTGGGAGTACGCGCAGAAAGTCATCGCAGCCGGAAAATAGCCCGGCCGCGCCCGCACCACCTTCATTCTACGAAAGGCAAGCCATGGATTTCGCATATACGGACAAGGTCAAGGCCATGCAGGCCAAGCTCAACGCGTTCATGGATGAGCATATCTATCCGAATGAGCATCGCTTCCACCAGGAGGTGCTGGAAAACCGGCGCAAGGGAAACCCGTGGATCCCGACCAAAATCATCGAGGAGCTGAAGCCCAAGGGGCGTGCTGCCGGGCTGTGGAACCTGTTCCTGCCGCACTCGAAACGCGCCCCCGAGGGCCTGTCCAACCTCGAATACGCGCCGCTGTGCGAGATCATGGGCAGGGTAACGTTTGCATCGGAGGTGTTCAATTGCTCGGCGCCCGACACTGGCAACATGGAGACCATCGAGCGCTATGGCAGCGAGGAACACAAGCGCCAGTGGCTCGAACCGCTCTTGCGCGGCGAGATGCGTTCGGCCTTTCTCATGACCGAGCCCGACGTCGCCTCGAGCGACGCCACCAACATCCAGTGCCGCATCGAGAAGCAGGGCAACGAGTACGTCATCAACGGCCGCAAGTGGTGGTCTTCCGGCGGCGGCGACCCGCGCTGCAAGCTGTACATCGTCATGGGCAGGACCAACCCGGACGCGCCAAGACACAGCCAGCAGTCGATGATTCTGGTGCCGAGCGATGCGCCGGGAGTCAAGGTCCTGCGCTCGCTGTCGGTGTTCGGCTACGACGACGCGCCGCACGGCCACATGGAAATCGAGTTGAAGAACGTGCGCGTGCCGGCGTCGAACATTCTGCTGGGCGAAGGCCGCGGCTTCGAGATCGCGCAAGGGCGCCTGGGGCCGGGCCGCATCCACCATTGCATGCGCCAGATCGGCGTGGCCGAACGCGCGCTCGAACTCATGTGCAAGCGTTCGCTGTCGCGGGTTGCATTCGGCCGGACCATTGCCGAGCAGGGCGTGACGCGCGAGCGCATCGCCCAGGCGCGCATTATGATCGACTCGACGCGCTGGCTGGTGCTCAATGCCGCCTACATGATGGATACCGTGGGCAACAAGGTGGCGAAGGCCGAGATCGCGATGATCAAGGTGCTTGCGCCGACAATGACGCTGCAGGTGATCGACTGGGCGATGCAGGCGCACGGCGGCGCCGGCGTCTCGGACGACTTCCCGCTCGCGATGATGTACGCGCATTCGCGCACGCTGCGCTTTGCCGACGGGCCGGACGAAGTGCACCGCAACGCCATCGCCAAGCTGGAACTCGCGAAGCACATGAGCGTGCCGAAATCGGCCAAGACTGCCTGAGGAAAGACTGACCTAAGGAGGCTGTCGCGGCCGTTTCGTGACCGCACCGCAGTTGAATGGAGCACGAGGGGAGGAATCCCCTCGTTTTTTTGTTGCGGAACAAAGGGAGGCGACGATGTTGAAGCTCGGCGGGTTTGCAGTCAGCAATTATTACAACAAGGTCAAGGTGGCGCTGCTGGAGAAGGGCGTGCCGTTCGAGGAAGAGTTTCGCATGACTTCGCAGGAATCGGAGATGCTGGCGCGCTCGCCGATGGGCAAGGTGCCGTACCTGGATCTTGGCGGGCAGCACCTGTGCGAATCGCAGGTAATCTGCGAATACCTCGAAGACAAATATCCGGAGAAGCCGCTGTACCCGAAAGACGCGCTCGAGCGCGCCCGGGTGCGCGAACTGATCACGGTCATGGAATTGCATATGGAGCTGGTGGCGCGCCGCCTGTATCCGCAGGCATTTTTCGGCGGCACGGCCTCGGACGAGACCAAAAAGCAGGTGGAAAAGGACCTGGCCAAGGGGGTGCGCGCGTTCAAGCAGCTGGCGAAATTCTTGCCCTTCGCCGCCGGCGCGAGCCTCTCCTACGCCGACTGCGCCGCGGGGGTGCATCTGCCGTTGGTCTCGCTCTCGACCAAGATCGTCTATGGCGGCGATGTGCTCGACGATTACGCGCCGGTGAGGCCCTACCTGAAAATGCTCAACGAGCGTCCGGCGTTCAGGAAGATGAACGACGGTCGCAAGCTTGCCATCGAGGCCATGGCGGCGGCGAAGGCGAAGAAGGGATAGGTGCGGACGCGGCACCGTTTCAGCCTGGCTGCCCAAGGCGGCAATCGCGTTTGACAGCGATCAATGAATCGCTAAATTCTATGCCTGCGTCCAATTGACTGTCAGCAGGAAGACGCGCACTGTAGGCGTAATTTTGGGGTAGCGAGGAAGCGAGATGCAGGAACTGGTCGCGAAATACGTGTTGTCGCTGACATTGGTCATTGCTGCGCCGGCGTCGCTGGCGCAAGGCGTTGCGCCGGACGCGCTGCTGCGGGCGGTTGCCGTCGAAGTAATTGACATTGTCAAGCAAGATCAGGAACTCCAGGCAGCCGCCCCGGTGAATGTCGCGGCCCTGGTCGAGACCAGGATCCTGCCCCTGTTCGATTTTGTCCGCATGACCCGGCTTGCCGTGGCGCGCAACTGGCGCCTGGCTACGCCCGAACAGCAGAGTGCGCTCACCGAGGAGTTCAAGACCCTGCTGGTGCGGACTTATTCCAAGGCGCTCGCGCAATACCGCGGTGAACTCATCGTTTTCAGGCCGCTGCGCGCGGCGCCGCTCGATACCGAGGTGACCGTCAGGTCGGAGGTGAGACAATCGGGCAAGGAACGGATGACCCTGGACTATCACATGGAGAAAACTCCGGCAGGGTGGAAGATCTACGACGTTAAGGTTGCGGACATGTGCCTGGTTGCTACCTATCGCGACCTCTTTGCCGAAAAAGTTCGCGATGTCGGCGTGGACGGCCTGATCAAATTCCTCATGGACGAGAACCAGGGGCGCGGCTCGAGATTCAATTCCATCGAGGCCTCGTTTTGGGAAAAGTCCCGGGTCATGTATGCGATCTTCCAGAGGATGTCTCAGAGTGGCCGGCAATAGAGACCGGGATCCGCATTTCGTTTCCGGCCCGATATCCCCAACGTGCCATGCCGTAATCCGCCGCCCAAGTGTGCGAACTGGCTGCGGCTAGCGGCCTGATCGGACACCTCGCCAGAAACTCGATTGGCTTACTCGGGTACCCGTGTTCGACCATTGTTTCAAGACTAAATCCGTGGCCTAGCTGATGGCATCGCTATTGGCGGT
>JADGRR010000104.1 GCA_017880745.1 Burkholderiales bacterium | reverse complement strand
CGAGATCATGCGCGAGCGACCCGACCTCATCCTGATCACCGACGACGTCTATGCGCCGTTCGTCGAGGGCTTTCGCTCGCTTGCATCGGTGGCGCCCAGGAATACGATCGTGCTTTATTCGTTCTCGAAGTACTGGGGCGCGACCGGGCTGCGGCTCGGCGTCATCGGCCTGCATGAGTCGAACGCGCTCGATGCGCGCCTCGCCGCCATGCCCGAAGAGGCGCAGGCAAGCGCGCGCTCGCGCTATCGCGCCGTCTCGACCGAGCCCGAACGCATGAAGCTCATCGACAGGATGGTGGCCGACAGCCGCGCCATCGGGCTGAACCACACCGCCGGCCTGTCATCGCCGCAGCAGGTACAAATGACTCTTTTCGCGCTCGACGGCTTGCTCGATGCGGCCGCTACGCGCAAGCGCGCGGCGCGCGCCCTCGTGCGTGCCCGCTTCGAGCGGCTGTACCGCGGCGCCGGGCTCTCGCCACCCGACGATCCGCTCCTGACCAGTTATTACGCGACGCTCGACCTCCCCGCGCTCGCGCGTTCGCGCTACGGCGACGCATTCGCCGAATGGCTGGTGGCGGCTTTTGAGCCGATCGACTTCGTCGTCCGCCTGGCCGAGGAGCGGGGGATCGTGCTGATGGATGGCGGCGGCTTCGATGCGCCGAAGATGTCAGTGCGCGTATCGCTCGCAAATCTGCCGGATGAGGCCTACGAGCCGATTGGCCGCGCGATCGCCGGCCTGCTCGCCGACTACCATGCCGAATGGCGCGCGCGGCGACCTGGCGCAGGCTGAACGCCTCCGCCTGCGACGAGGACGGAAGCAAGGCCTCGACTTCGATTACACTTCGCGCATGGTTTCGCATATTCGCATCGGACCGCGTGCTCTCCAGTTCGCCTTCGCGCAATCCGCTGCAACGACCTGGTGATCACCTGAAGGCTGCGCGTTTTCCGTTCTTCTATGGCTGGGTCATCGTCGCCGTGGCCTTCGTCACCATGGGCGTGGCGGTCAACGCGCGCACCGCGTTTTCCCTCCTGTTCCCGCCGATCCTGGAAGAGTTCGGCTGGGAGCGGGGCGTGACGGCCGGCGCGTTCTCCTTCGGCTTCATCATCTCGGCGGTCCTGAGCCCCCTGCTCGGCCGCCTGATGGACCGCCACGGCCCGCTGATCGTGCTCGAGGCTGGCGTGGGCATCATGGGCATCGGACTGCTGCTGGCCGCGCAGGTGAGCCAGCCCTGGCATCTTTACCTCACGCTCGGCGTGCTCGTCGGCGCAGGCAGCGTCGGTCTGGGCTTTACCGGCCAGGCGCTGCACCTGCCGAACTGGTTCGTGCGCCGGCGCGGCCTGGCGATGAGCATCGCCTTCTCCGGCGTCGGCATCGGTTCCATCGTCCTCTTGCCCTGGCTGCAGACGCTGATCGAGCACGCCGGCTGGCGCGCCGCCTGCACCGGCATGGCCATCCTGGTGTTCTGCCTGCTGGCGCCGCTGAACCTGCTCATCCGGCGCCGGCCCGAAGACCTGGGGACCGGGCCGGACGGGGATCGCGTCGCGCCTGCATCCGCTGCCGCCAAGCCGCACGCAAACGTCGTCGATCATGCCTGGGCGGCGATCGACTGGACGCTTGCCCGGGCAATGCGCACGGCGCGCTTCTGGTGGATCGCTGCCGGCTATTTTTGCGGGCTCTTTTCCTGGTACGCGGTGCAGGTGCACCAGACCAAGTACCTGATCGAATCCGGATTCGCGCCGATGTACGCGGCCTGGGCGCTCGGATTCGTGAGCTTCGCCGCGATTCCCGGACAGATCGCGCTCGGGCACATCTCGGATCGGATCGGCCGCGAGTGGGTCTGGACCGTGGGCAACGCGGGCTTCGTGCTTTGCTACATCGCGCTGCTGCTGATGCGCGCTTCGCCCAGCCCTCTGCTCCTCTGGTTCATGGTGGCCGCGCAGGGTTTCCTCGGCTACGGCCTCACCTCCGTCGTCGGCGCCATTCCCGCCGAGATCTTCCACGGGCGCCACTACGGCGGCATATTCGGAACCTTGATGGGCATCGGTATCGCCGGCGGCGCGCTCGGCCCCTGGATCACCGGCGCGCTGTACGACGCCAGCGGCAGCTATGCGCTGGCGTTCTCCCTCGCCATCGGCGCAAGCTTCGCCTCCGCCCTGTGCATCTGGCTGGCGGCGCCGCGCCAGATACGTGCAGTGGCCGGGCGCATCGGGCGCGGTTAGCGTATCGCCCGGGCGATCGCGCGCTGGTTCAGTAGGAGAACCGGCCTTGGGCGCTGATCGCCGTCAGTTCGACGAACTTCGAACCGTTGTGATTCGACGGGCTAAAGCCGATGACATAGCCGCCGACGTCGACGTTCTGCATTGCGTCAAGCGCCTTGAGCAGGCTCTCGCGATTCAGGTTGGGACCGGCGCGGCGGATCGCCTCGCCCAGAACCTTGGCGCCGATATAGGCTTCCAGCGAGGTAAAGGAATATTCCTTCTTGCCCAGCTTCTTTTCGATTGCAATCTGGTATTCCTTCACCACCGGCACCGATGACTTGGAAAAAGGCGGCACCACTTGCGCGACGACCACGCCCCTGCCCGCCGGACCAAGCTCCTTGGCCAGCGCACTTGCACCGACAAACGAGGTGCTCGCGAACTGCGCGGCGGAGCCCGCTTTTTTTGCCTGCTTGATGAAATCCGCGGTAGTCCGGTACAGCGTGGTTGCGACGACTACGTCAGGCGCCGACTTCACCACGCGTGCAACGGCCTCGCTCATCTCGGTCTGATTGCGTTTCACGCTGCCGACCGCAACCGGTTTCAGCCCCCGTTTCGTCAGTGCCGCCTCCACGGCATGGAGGTTTTCCGTGCCGACCGCATCATCGTAGTGGAGGATGGCGAAGCTCTTCATTCCAGTGGTGGTGTAATACTCCACGATCTTCTCGAGCTCGTCGGCATAGCTCGCGCGGATGTTGAAAACATAAGGATTCAGCTTGCGCATCACCTCGGCGCCGGTGAACGGGCCGACGAACGGCACCTTGTTCTTTACCACCGTCGGCAGCGCCGGCACGCTCAGCGTCGCGCTGGCATAACCGAACAGCGCAAGCACGTCTTTTTCTTCCGCCAGCGTGACGGCGTTGGCGGCGGAGCGCTTGATATCGTTGGCGTCGTCCAGCGAGAGCAACTCGATCTTGCGGCCATTGATTCCGCCGGACTGATTCACCTTGTCAAAGTAGGCGAGCGCGCCGTTGCGGGTATCCACGCCGAAATCCTGATTGCTGCCGGATAGCGGTCCCGAATGGCCAATCAGGATGCGGGTCTTGGTCACGCCCTGCGCGCACGTCGGGGCGCTCGCAAGTGCCGCGCAGGAAATCGCAACGGCGCCAAGCAATAAACGCAGTGTTTTGGCATTCATCTGGCACCCTCTCCGGTTGTGGATGCGGCGTTTGTCCGGAGTGCCGCAATGAGCACGAGACACACCCGCAGCTAATCCGTCAGGAACTGATTCTACCGCTTAAGCTGCCGTTCGAACACATTGCACTTGCCGGCCTCAAACATGAGGTGCAACACTTGCCGCGGGGCCGGCGCTTCCGCGAATCCGGGAATTTTCACCAGGCTGGGGATTTCGTCTACGCATTCCGCGATGCCCACGCGTTCGGTATTGAAAACCGTGTCGCACGACTCGACCTGCCTTGGCGCCCGAGTCGGTGTAATCTTCGGACATAAATGGCCCACATAGACGGGGTCTGACCCTCATGGCACTCATGGCGCTACTCAGGACGCGGTGTAGCCTTCGCGAAATGCGGGAGAGAAACGATGAACTCGCTTAAGTGGGATCACACAATGGAACTCGGGCACGAAGCAATGGATGCCGACCATAAACAATTGGTAGCCCTGGTAAATCAACTCGCCGAAGGCATTGCCAATAACCTCGGAAAACAGGCCTATGACGCCGTGCTCGACGATCTTATGGCGCATACCAGGGCGCACTTCGGCATGGAGGAGAAGCTGATGGCCGCGTGTTCCTATCCTTATGCCGACGAACACCGCTCGGAACACGCCAGGCTCATCAAGGACGCGCGTGATTACAGGGCCAAATTCGATGCCGGCGCTGAACCTTCAATTTCGCTGCTCTACTTTTTTGACCAGTGGCTCACCCGGCATATCCTCGCCTCGGACAGGGAACTCGCGAGCTTTCTTGCCGGAAACAAATAAACCGCCGGCCCGGTTTCGCCCGTGCGCGGCTGCGCGCGCGAACGGACGGGGGGAGATTGTCATCGCCGAACGGCGATTGCGATCTTTTCCCGGTTGGCTGCATAATCGCGCCATTGCTTCGTTGAAGCCTCCAGCCAGACGTGATGCACCAAAGATCGGTCCTTATTGTCACTCTTTTTTGCCTGGGTATTTCCGCCGCGGCCGCTGAAACACCCGAAGATCGGTGGAATCTTTCCGATCTCTATCCCTCCATCGCCGCATGGAACGCCGACGCGGCGATCCTGGAATCAAAGCTCAGGGAATTCGGCGATTGCCGCGGCCACCTCGGCGACACCGCTCAGCGTTTCAGGTCCTGCTTCGACCTCGGCTCGGAAATCCGCAGGCGCTATGCGCGCCTCAGCGTGTATGCCTCGGAGCAGCGCGCCGAAGATACCGGCGTTTCCGCGAGCCTTGAACTGGCGCAGCGCGCCGAGGTTCTGGGCAACCGCTTAAGCGAAGCCACCTCCTTCGTCCGTCCCGAAGTGCTGAGTCTTGGCGCAGACAGGGTAGGCGGTTTTCTTGCGCAAGAGCCGGCACTGAAGATCTACCGCCAGCCTCTCGACGATATCTTGCGTGCTGCGCCGCACACCCTCGACGCGCAGGGCGAAGCGCTGATTGCCACCTTTGGCCTCGCGACCGATGCCGCCGATTCGGTCTATACCATCCTCGCCAATGCCGATCTTCCCTGGCCGACGGTCAAGCTGTCCGATGGCGAAGACGTGCGCCTCGATCAGGCGGCTTACACCCGGTACCGGGCGCTGCCGAATCGCGCCGACCGCAAGCTGGTATTCGATGCGTTCTGGGGGAAATGGAAGGAGTTCGAGCGGACTTTTGGCGTCACCTTCTATGAAGCGCTCAAATCCGATGCTGTGTACACCAGGGTACGCCGCTATCCGGACAGCCGCGCCCGCGCGCTCGACCGCGACCGGCTGCCGCCCGCGGTCTACGACACGCTGATCAAAGAGGCCAACGCCAACCTGCCGACCCTGTATCGTTACTTCAAGCTGCGCGCGAGGATGCTTGGTGTGGCCGACATGCGCTACTACGACATGTACCCGCCGCTGGTCGGCGCCGACTTCAAATACCCGATCGAAGACAGCAAGAAAATCATGCTGGACGCAGTGAAGCCGCTGGGGGATGCCTACGTTGCCGCAGTCAGCAAAGGGCTCAAGGACCGCTGGATGGACGTGTACCCGCGCCCGCACAAACTGGCCGGCGCCCACATGGCCGGGGATGCCTACGACGTCCACCCCTATCTGCTGCTCAACCACAACGACGATTACGAATCACTGACCACCCTGCTGCATGAGTGGGGCCACGCGATGCATACGGACCTGTCGAACCGGGCGCAACCCTATCCCACGTCGGGCTATGCAACCTTCATCGCGGAAATCGCCTCGACGTTGAACGAGGCGCTGCTGCTGGAGCACATGCTGAAGATCGCGAAGACCGACGACGAGCGCCTGCTTTTCCTGGGTTCCGCGCTTGAGACACTGCGCGGGACTTTTTTCCGGCAGACGATGTTCGCGGAGTTCGAGCATGAGGTTCACTCCAGGGTCGACCGGGGCGAGTCCCTGACCGGGGAGGCGGCGACCAGGATCTACGGCGACATCCTGCGCCGCTATCACGGCGACAAGGAAGGCGTGGTCAGGATCGACGACCTCTACGCCATCGAGTGGGCCTACATCCCGCATTTCTACCATTCCTTCTACGTCTTCCAGTACGCCACGTCGATCGCCGCGAGTTCGCTGTTCGCGGAGGCGATCCTGAATGGCGACACGGACGCGCGCGAGCGCTACCTCAAGCTGCTGCGCGCGGGCAGTTCGGACTATCCCTACGACATGGTGAAGAGCGCCGGTGTCGACCTGGCATCGCCCGCGCCCTACCGGGCCGTCGCGACGCGCATGAACAAAATCATGGACGATATGGAAACAATACTGGCGCGGCGCAAGCGTTGAACGTTCGGTCGCAACCTCCATGAACAAGATCATGGAGGATATCGGAAAGGCACAGCTCGCCGGGAGCTGTGTGCGGAGGCCTCACTTGGGTAGAGGTGGTATCGGGATCGCACCCGGGAACACATAGGCTTGCAGCATGGCAATTATGCCGATCACCGCGGCTCCGGCAATCGAGTACCAGAACACCGTGCGGAATATCGGTCCGAGCGCGTGGGCTCGCTCGTACGGATCGTCGTAGCATGCGGCGCAGGCCACCATGATGGATTGCGCATCGATCATCTTGCCCATGACCCCGCCGGTCGAGTTGGTCGCCACGATCAGAATCTCGTTCAGATGCAGTTGTTGCGCCGTGATGCGCTGCAGGCTGCCGAACAAGGCGTTGGATGCCGTGTCCGACCCGGTGAGGAAGACGCCCAACCAACCCAGGTACGCGGCGAAGAACGGATACATCGGGCCCGCGCCGGTGAAAGCCAGCCCCAGGACCGCGTCCGTGCCGGCGTAGCGGGTGAGGAACCCGAGCCCCAGCACCAGGCCGATGACCACAACCGGCGTCGTCATGCGGCGTCCGGTGCGAACAACGGCGTCTTTCCACTGCGTCGCGCTCAACTTGAGCACCAAACCGGACAGTACCGCAGCGACGAACACGCCGGTCCCCGCGGCCGACAGCCAGTTGATGACGAAGCGCGCCGCCTCGGGCTTGGCGCCGGCGAGGACGACCGGCGGGGTGCGCTGCACCAGGTTGTGCAGTGCCGGCATATCCCAAGCCGGCAGGGACAGCGTGCCGCTAAACGGCGAGCCGAGGAGCGTGGTCTTGAATGTGACGCCGGAGAAAAGTCCGTTCAGATAATTCTTCCATTGCGGCATGCCCCACGCCGCGCAGCAGAGGATCAGGATAACCCATGGCAGCCAGGCGTAGATTGTTTCGCCGACACTGTACGAGTACTTCCAGGTGCTGGCGTCAGACGTGGCAGTCGCCGCGGACTTTCCGGCCTTCGTCAGTGCCTCGCGCTCCGATTTCAGGAGAAAGCGGGTCTTGGGATGCCAGACGAAGCGCAGGAACAAAGCGGTACAGATGACGGAAAACACGCCCGATACCACGTCGGTCATCAGGTGGAATTCATTGGTTGCCGAGGCGAAATACTGCATCAGCGCGAACGACACGCCCGCGCACAGCGTGGCTGGCCACACCTCGAACACCTCCTTCCAGCTGCCACCCTCCATTTTCACGAAAACAGCAACCAGCCAGAATGGAACCATGATTGATACCCAGGGTAACTGATGACCTGCCATGGTGGAGAGCGTGAGTTGGTCCAGGCCGCTCACCGCGGCCAGCGTTACGATGGGTGTGCCGATCGCACCCCAGGCGACCGGGGCGGTGTTGGCGAGCAGATTCAGCACGGCGGACTCGAACGGTTTGAATCCCAGGCCCACCATTACGGCGCCGGCGATGGCGACCGGCGTGCCGAAGCCCGAGGTTCCCTCGATGATCGCGCCGAAAGAAAAAGCGATCAGCACACACTGCAGTCGCCGGTCGAAGGAAATATGAACAATGGATTCCTTCACAATCTCGAACTTGCCGGTGACCACCGTCATGGTGTAGAGGAACATCGCGCCCAGAATGATCCAAATGATCCCCAGGAATCCTGAGAGTGAGCCCAGCGCGAAAGCCGAGACGGCCGAAGCAAGCGGCATCCTGAAGGCGACGCAGGAGACGAGGAAGGCGGCAAGCACGCCGTACAGCGCAGCGTACGGAGCGGAGATGCCCAGATGCTTCATACCCTGGCCGTCGCGATGCGGATGCAGGGCAATGAAATACAACAGGACGACGATGGGAACCGCTGCCACGAGAGTGGAAAGGAACACGTTCCCCAACGGATCGTAACTTTGATAATACATAAGTCCTCCTCCTAGCTGAACTGCATTGCGGTCAATTCCTGGAAATCCGGTCGGTGTTGTTATCTTCTGGTGGGGCGCTGGTCCCGAACAGCGGAAGTAATCTGCGCGCGCCCGCTTCGCATTTTATGCGATGTTTGCCACGCACGCACTTTGGGGTGATGCTGAACCGATCCACGCCGCGGGAGTGGAAATGCTTTCGTCCATGCAGCACTCGCCGGAAAAGAAAAGGCCCAAAACCCCTTTGTGCTGGGCCCAAGCGCGCTCGTTGAGAAAGCGGGTTCTGGTTAAGACTGACGCCGCACTCTCCTCCACTATCCAGGCAGCGACGACGCCCAGAGAATGTTGCGTTCAATTTCAATTATTGTCATATTGTGCTGCTACTTTACCTGCTTTACAT
>JADGRR010000103.1 GCA_017880745.1 Burkholderiales bacterium | reverse complement strand
GTACGCATCAACATCGACGTGCTGAACGCGCAGCAGCAGCTGTTCTCGACCATGCGCGACCTGTCCCGGGCACGCTACGACACGCTCCTGAACGGCCTCAGGCTCAAGGCCGCGTCGGGCACGCTGGGGGAGGACGACGTGGTCGCGGTTAACGCTCTGCTGGGCACCGATTAGAACCTAGAACCGGAAAGTTTAAGTTCTTCGCGGCGAACTTAGCAGGTTGCTTCAAACGGTCGTGACTGAGCTTGCGCGGACGGCGTCCCGCCCGCGCGGATCGCCGATTGCGTGCGGATGAAAAACACATCCGCACGCAATCGGCGATCTTGTATTAAATCAACCCCAAGCCTTACCTGGTTTTGATAATAACCGTGTTTTTCGTACGGATGCGCGTTCCATCCGCACGAAAAACACGGTTGGCGCGCGCAGCGCGCAACGGCCTGCGACAGTAATTAGTGTGCCGGCAGCAGCCGCTCGCAGATCGCCAGATTGCGCGCCGTTGCACCTTGGTGTGCGCGGCTGAAAGCGAGCGCCGCCTGCGACATGCGCGCGAGGGTCGCCTGATCCGAGAGCAACTGCCCTGCCCGCTCTCCCAGCATTGCCGCATCGGCGACCTCGATCGCGGCGCCCGCTGCCAAGGCCAGCCTCGACGCCTCGGCGAAGTTGTACATGTGCCGGCCGAAAAGCAACGGGCGACCCACGGCGCAGGCCTCGATCAGGTTTTGCCCGCCGTAGGGCAGCAGGCTGCCGCCGATGAAGGCGAGATCGCAGGCGGCATAGTAGGCGGGCATTTCCCCCATGCTATCGCCGAGCAGCACCCGGCAATCCGGCGGCAGCACACGGTTGTCGCTGCGGCGCAGGTAGCTCACGCTGCGCTTGGCCAATAGGTCCGCAACCTCGTCGAAGCGCTGCGGATGGCGCGGCACCAGCAGCAGCAGCAGGCCCTCGACCCGGATGCGCGAGAGCGCCTCCAGAACCAGTTCTTCCTCGCCCTCGCGCGTGCTCGCCGCGAGCAGCACCGGGCGTTGCCCGATGCGCTGTTTTAGCTGCGCGCCCAGGGCCAGCATCTGCGGCGGCAAAGCGACATCGAACTTGAGGTTGCCCGTCACCTCGACGCCCCGCGCGCCCAGCCGCTCGAGGCGCTCGGCGTCCTCGCGGGTCTGAGCGCTCACCGCCGCCAGGCCGCCGAGCGCAGCGCGGGTAAGCGGCGCCACCAACGCGTAGCCGCGCGCCGATTTTTCCGACAGGCGCGCATTGGCAAGAAGCAGCGGCACCTCCAGGCGCGCGCAGCATCCGATCAGGTTGAACCAGATTTCGGTTTCCATGAGGATACCCAGGCACGGCCTAAACCGCGTGAGAAAGCGCGCCACTGCGCCGGGATAGTCGTAGGGCAGATAGACGATGGTCGCTGCACCGCCATAGAGTTGCTGTGCGGTCTCCCGCCCGGTGGGCGTCATTTGGGTGAGCAGCAGTTCATGCCGCGGAAAGCGCGCAGCGAGCGCGCGCACCAGCGGTTCGGCGGCGCGCGTTTCCCCTACCGACACCGCGTGCAGCCAGATCACCGGCCGTCCGGGCCTCGTCTGATACCAGCCGAAGCGCTCGGAGATGTGCTCGCGATAGCCGGGCTGACGCCGGCCGCGCCACCACAGGTGCATGAGCACCCAGGGAAACAGCAGCCAGAGCAGCAGCCGATAGCCGAGGCGCCAGATCATGCCGGGTCTCCGCCGGCGACCTCGTCGAACGCTGTAAGCACCTCGTCCACTTCGGGCGCCATCCGGGCGCCGCCCAAGTTGCGCACCCGCGCGCCCTGCCCGGCGTACACTCCGGTCAGTCCCGGATGCGTGCCGCAGTAGAGCGCAACCACCGGACGGCCGAGGGCGGCCGCCAAATGGGTCAAGCCGGTATCGACCCCGATCACCGCGTGCGCCTCGGCGAGCAGCCGCGCCACCCCGAGGATGCCGAGTGCCGGCGGTACGGTCGCCGCAGGCAGCGCACGCGCAATGCGCTCACTGCGAGCGCGCTCTGCGTCATTGCCCCAGGGCAGGATCGCGGCATAGCCCTGCCGCGCGAGCTCGCTCCCAAGCCGCTCCCAGGCCGGCTCCGGCCAGAGCTTGTCGGGGCGGCTGGTCGCGTGCAGCAGCACGCAGTAGGGACGGGGCTCGATCGGTGCGGCACCGGCGGGCAGGGCGATGCCGTAGTCGAGCGTGGCCGGCAGTTCGTAGCCGAGCGCCATGGCGGCGAGGCGCCGGTTGCGCGTGACGGCGTGCAGGTCGCGCGGCACCAAATGCGTGACATCGTAGAACTTTGCCGCCAGCGGCTCGCGCGCGCATCTCCCGGCATAGCCATGGCGCGTACCCGAGGCGGCCTGCGCCAGAAGCGCACTCTTGATCAAACCTTGAGTGTCGATGACACAATCGTAGCGCATGCCCGACAGCGCGCGGCGGAACTGGACAACCTCGCGCCAGTGCGCCGGCTTGAGTACGTTCCCGCGCCAACGCCGCCACGCCACCGGAATCGCTCGGTGCACGCCCGGGTGCATGCCGACGACGTCGCGATAAGCTTCCTCCACCACCCAATCGATGCGTGCACGCGGAAAACGCGCACGGATGTCGCTCGCCACCGGCAGATTATGCACCACGTCGCCGAGCGAGGACGTCTTGATGAGCAGAATATTGGGCATTGGGAAGGGAGCGGGCGGGGCTTTGTTAGAATAGGCGCAACGAATTATAGGTGAAGGCCTGATTAAGTCCGTGTTAAGTCCGTGACGCGATCGGACCTTCCTCTGACTTGGGGAATTCAAAAGGGAGCCAGGCGGGAAGGGAAGGGACCCGCCACTTCCCCAGACCCCCTGACCCTAGGGTGTGTTCCGAAGCGGCGGATCTGCGCTTGGAATGCACGTCGCCATTTCCATTAGTTGTGGGCCAAGACACATTATATGTGCGGCATTATAGGCATCGCTGCCCAATCTCCTGCTTCCGACCGCGGCTGGTTAACGCTCGGGCGTGATGCTTTACGCCACCGCGGCCCGGACGATGCTGGTGAATGGTGGTCTGCCGATGGCTGCGTCGGCGTGGGCCATCGGCGGCTTGCCGTCATCGATCTCTCCCCTGCCGGGCATCAGCCGATGCAGGACGCGGGCGGCGCATTGTGCGTCGTCTTCAACGGCGAGATCTACAACTTTGCCGATCTGCGCCAAGAGTTGATCGCGCAGGGTCATGTCTTTCGCAGCCTTTGCGATACCGAAGTAATCCTGGCTGCCTATCGTGAGTGGGGCGTGGATTGTCTCTCGCGACTGAATGGCATGTTCGCCTTCGCGCTTTACGACAGTAGCCGGCGGCAGCTCTTTCTTGCGCGGGACCGGGCCGGGGAAAAGCCGCTGTTCTATGCGCAGGCCAATGGCGTGCTGCGCTTCGCTTCCGAACTCAAGGGCCTGATGGCGGACCCGGCGCTGCCGCGCCGTATCGAGCCCGAAGCGCTCGATTGCTACCTCGCCATGGGCTTCGTGCCGGGCGAGCGCTCGATGTTGCAGGGCGTGAAAAAACTGCCGCCCGCCCATGCTCTGGTGTTCAATCTGAACAACGGGCAATCGCGGCTTTGGCGCTACTGGCAGTTGCCGGAGCCGAATGCCGCAGCTCATGATCAGGCAGATGAAGCCGGGCTGTTGGATGAGTTGGAGGCCTTGCTGGAAGACGCCGTGCGCCGGCAGCTGGTCGCCGATGTACCGGTGGGGGTGTTGCTGAGCGGCGGGGTCGATTCGAGCCTGGTCACGGCCATGGCGGTGCGGGCCGCGCCCAGGGTCAAGACCTTCACCATCCGCTTCCCCGGCTTTGGCCAATACGACGAAACCGAGCATGCCCGGCTGATCGCGCGGCACTTCGGCACCGAGCATGTGGAGCTCGTTGCGGCCGAATCCACCGTGGATCTGCTGCCGCTGCTGGCCCGGCAGTTCGACGAGCCCATGGCGGACTCATCGATGATTCCTGCCTATCTCGTCAGCCGTTTGGTGCGTGAGCATTGCACGGTCGCGCTCGGGGGCGATGGCGGAGATGAATTGTTCGGCGGCTATGCCCAATACAGCCGCCTGCTCCGGCTGCAGCAACAATTGGGCACAATTCCGCAAAGCCTGCGGCTGGCCGTGGCCAAAGCGGCGGAAGCCCTGCTGCCAGTCGGCTTCAGGGGCCGCAACTGGTTGCAAGCGCTGGGCGTCGATTTACAAGCAGGCCTACCCCTGATTGCGTCGTTGTTCGACCGCGGCACACGCAAACGGCTGATGGCGCGACAAGGTGCCTGGGAACCGGTAGCCGAGCGCATCCGGGAACAACGCATCCCCAAGTCCGCAGACCTGCTGCAGCGCGCCACCCGCATGGATTTCGGGAATTACCTCGCCGAGGACATTCTGGTCAAGGTAGACCGCGCCTGCATGCTCAATTCGCTGGAGGTGCGCGCCCCCCTGCTGGACTACCGTGTGATCGAATTCGCCTTCGGCAAGGTGCCATCGCGTCTGAAGGCTACGGCCAGCAGCCGCAAGATATTGCTGAAAAAACTGACTCAGCGCCTCCTGCCCCGGGATTTTGATCAGCAGCGCAAGCAGGGATTCTCGATTCCGCTGGCATCCTGGTTGCAGTCCGGGCCATGGAAAGCTTTTTTTCGTGAGACCCTGTTGGATTCGGATGACACCGTGTTCGACCGGAAAGAGATGAGCGCGCTGCTGGCTGGGCAGGCAAAGGGTAGGGTGAACGGCGAACGCCTGTTTGCGCTGGTGTTGTTCGAGTTGTGGCGGCGGGAATACCAGATCTCAATGTAACATTGACACCATGCCCACCGAATCGCCTGAAACGCCGGATAAGGTAGCCCGCTCCTTGCCCCGCCAGCCATTTTCCGTAGTCATCATCACCAAGAACGCCGCAAGCCAGCTTGCCGCCTGCCTGGAGAGCGCCTCTTTTGCCGACGAGATGCTGGTGGTCGACTCCGGCTCGAGCGACGGCACCGCCGAACTCGCCGCGAAGCGCGGCGCGCGCGTGATGCAGAAGGAGTGGCTGGGTTTCGGCCGGCAGAAGCAGTTCGCGGTCGAAGCCGCACGCCACGACTGGGTGCTGTGCCTGGACGCCGACGAGCGCGTGAGCGAGCCCTTGCGCGCGAGCATTCTTGCGGCGCTCGCCGCGCCCGCGACGCAGGCCTATGCCATGCCGCGCTGCAACCGCTTTATGGGGCGCTGGCTGCGCCACGGCGAGGGTTATCCAGACTGGAGCCTGCGCCTGTTCGACCGGCGGCATGCGCGCTGGAGCGATGATCCGGTGCACGAGAAGGTGCTCACCGACGCGCCGGCGGCGCGCATCGAGGGAGACTTACTGCACGATTCGGCCGAAACCCTGGCCGGCTATCTGGACAAGCAAAACCGCTATACTAGTATGCACGCCGAGGCCTTGTTCAAGGCGGGCAAACATGCCGGAATGGCGCAGCTGCTGCTGTCGCCGGCGCTGCGCTTCGTCAAATTCTATTTCCTGCGCCTGGGATTTCTCGACGGAACTCCCGGCCTGGTGCATATCGCCATCGGTTGCTGCAACAGCTTCCACAAATACGCTAAGCTGATGGCGCTGCAGCAAAATCGGGACCGGATGTGAAAATTGCGCAGACCGCCTTGCCCGGCGTTGTCGTCGTCGAAACGACGCCGTTCGCCGATGATCGCGGCGCTTTCGCCTGTCTGTACGACGCACGCGAACTCACCCCCGCGATCGGCGGGCGGCGCATCGTGCAAATCAATCATTCGCGCACCAGCGCGGTCGGTGCGGTGCGCGGCATGCACTTTCAATATCCGCCGCACGCTGAGATGAAGCTGGTGCGCTGCCTCAGAGGGCGGGTGTGGGACGTCGCAGTCGATCTGCGCGCCGGTTCGTCAACCTTCTTGCGCTGGCATGCCGAGGAGCTTGCGCCGGACAATGCCCGCATGCTGGTCATTCCCGAAGGTTGCGCTCACGGCTTTCAAGTGCTGGAGCAAGATAGCGAACTCCTGTACCTCCATACCGCTCGCTATGTGCCCGAAGCAGAAGGCGGGGTCTCCTGTCACGACCCGCGCCTGGGGATCACCTGGCCCTTGCCCGTCGCAGGTCTGTCGCGACGCGACAGCAGCTTCCCGCCGATTGCTCTCAATTTTTCAGGGATCGCCGCATGAATTGCCGCAACTATCGCAACAACCGTTTCCCCGCCCGCGCAGTGTGATACGTGGCCGGGTAGTCGCTTGGCTAACCCGACGGAAGCTGGCAGGATAGATGCAATCGTGGTATGCGAAGAGCGGGGCAGGTCGGGACACAGAAGCGGCAAAACGGCAATGAAAGGCAAGCTCAAATGAAAGCAGTGATACTCGCCGGGGGCCTCGGAACCCGAATCTCCGAAGAAACCCACCTCAGGCCCAAACCCATGATTGAAATCGGGAGCAAGCCGATTCTCTGGCACATCATGAAGCTATATTCGGCCCACGGTGTTGACGACTTCGTGATTTGTTGCGGCTATAAGGGCTATTTGATCAAGGAGTATTTCGCCAACTACTTCCTGCATATGTCGGATGTGACCATTGACATGACGAACAACAGGATGGAAGTTCACCATCAGATGGCCGAACCGTGGAGCGTCACGTTGGTGGATACTGGCGAAAACACGCTTACGGGGGGCCGCCTCAAGCGGGTCGCGAGCTATGTCAAGGATGAGGACGCTTTTTGCTTCACCTACGGCGACGGGGTGGCGGACATCGACATCTCGGCGGAAATCGCTTTTCACAAGCAGCACGGCAAGTGGGCTACGGTTACAGCCGTTCGACCTCCGGGGCGATACGGAGCCCTGCAAATGAACGGCAAGCAAGTGGCCAGCTTCATGGAAAAACCACGCGGCGACGGTGGCCTGATCAACGGCGGTTTTTTCGTACTTTCGCCGCAGTGCCTCGATCTTATAGAAGGTGACGATTCAAGTTGGGAAGGTGAGTCGCTGACCCGCCTGGCTGCAGAAAGCCAACTGATGGCTTTCGAGCATGACGGCTTCTGGCAGCCGATGGACACCTTGCGCGACAAGAATCATCTTGAAAATCTTTGGCAATCGGGGAAGGCGCCGTGGAAAGTCTGGGGATGAGCAGAGAGTTCTGGCGCGACAAACGGGTCTTCCTCACCGGCCACACCGGCTTCAAGGGAGGCTGGCTCGCGCTATGGCTGATGGATATGGGTGCGCAGGTGCACGGTTACGCGCTCGCTCCGCCTACGAAACCCAATTTTTTCACCGTTTGCGGCCTGCAAGCGCACCTCAGGACAAGCACTATCGCCGATATTCGCGATGCGGCAACCCTTGCGCAAGCCATGCAAACCGTCCGGCCCGACATCGTGCTGCATCTGGCCGCACAATCACTGGTGCGCTACTCCTATACCGCGCCGCTGGAGACCTATGCGGTGAATGTCATGGGAACGGCCAATCTGCTGGAGGCGGTGCGCCAGACACCGGGCGTCAAAGCGGTGATCAATATCACCAGCGACAAGTGCTACGAAAACCGCGAGTGGGTCTGGCCCTATCGCGAAAACGAAGCCATGGGCGGTTCCGATCCTTATTCCAGCAGCAAGGGCTGCGCGGAACTCGTGACCGCTGCCTATCGGCGCTCTTACCTGGCTCCAGCCGGTATCCATCTGGCAAGTGCCCGCGCCGGCAACGTGATCGGCGGGGGCGACTGGGCCGCCGACCGGCTGATCCCGGATTTTCTGCGTACGGTCGATGCCGGCCAGACACTGATCGTCCGCTCGCCGAAGGCCACGCGACCCTGGCAGCACGTACTGGAGCCGCTCGCGGGCTATTTAACCCTGGCGGAAAAACTTTGCACCGACGGCGATGAATACGCCGAAGCATGGAACTTTGGCCCCCAAGAAGCCGGCACCCACTCGGTTCAGTGGATAGTCGAGTATCTCTGCGCTCAAGTGCCGGGAACCGCCTGGCAGCGTGACACCGCGCTGCAACCGCACGAGGCAAGCTATCTCAAACTCGACAGCTCCAAGGCCAACTCCGGGCTGGGATGGTATCCGCGCTGGAACCTTGAATGCGCGCTCGGCAAGACCTTGAACTGGCACCAAGACTGGAAGCGGGATGCGGACATGCGCGCGATCAGCCTCGCGCAAATCCACGAATATGAGACCGGGACCGCCGCCAACCGCGCCCCCGCATGAACAGCCGCCTCGATTGCATTGTCACAAGCGTCATCGGCCAGTCGCGTCGGGACCGCAGCTTTCCACCGATTGCTCTACATTTGTCACACATCGCAGCATGAATTGCCGCCACTGCTATACACCGCTGGAGCTGGTCTTTCTGGATCTCGGCTTTGCACCGCCGTCCAACGCCTACCTAAGCGCGGCCGATCTCAGGGTTCCGGAGCGCTACTATCCGCTCAAGCTCTACGTCTGCACCCAATGCTGGCTGGTGCAGACCGAAGACCACGCCCAGGCGAGCGAACTCTTCTGCCACGACTACGCCTACTTCTCTTCGGTGTCGCAGAGTTGGGTGGATCATGCCGCCCGCTATGCGAAGATGATCACC
>JADGRR010000102.1 GCA_017880745.1 Burkholderiales bacterium | reverse complement strand
CCGCGTCATACGACCTGATGTCCAAAGCCCAGTCCTTCGTGAGTCTGCCGACGACTTCGCCAGTCGTCAGTTCCAGATGCTTCTGCAGCATCTCGTCGAGGTCTTTTCTGGGCCAGCTCGAGTTTGCGCCGCTCAGGAACGCGGCGATATCATTGCCGTTCGCAGACCATTTCTTCTGCGCATCTCCCAACTTCTGTTTGTCGCCGGACTTGGCGGCGCCGACCACTTCGGCTGCGATCAGAATATGCTCGCGCAGAAGCGCGGTCAGTTTCTTCCCCGCAGCGTCGCCGTAGTACGGCTTTATCGCATCGCCGATATCGTCCTGGTTTTTGAGCAAGCGTCCGGCGATGGCGTCGGCATCGGGCAGATTGGCCACGGCGCTGATGATGTAATTGCGGGTATAGGCAATGTGGCCCTCCCACAGTTTTCTCATCGCCATCCTCGTTTCGACCGCCGGGCTCGTCATCGATGTACTGGCCATCGATGTGCTGGTCATTGCAGCGGACTGTTGTGCCACTGCGCTGGTGCCGGTCAGAGCGACGGCGAGGAATGAAACAAGCCGTAGAGGTGTATTCATGATGTGATTTCCTTTTCAGTCACGTTGTGAAATGTGAGAAGCAATGCCGCATGCATGTGACTCCTCGCTGCTGTTTCCGTCGCTTACATGACATTAGATGAGGACGAAGCGCGCCGCGTTCCCGCGCGGATCGCAAACGCGCTTGCGCTTAACCATAAGGACGTCGTGGGCTTCTTATACGAGATCGTCGATTGCGCACCGACGGTTGCTTCCTCCGTGCGCAATCGACGATTTGTGCCGACGGCTTCTCATCTGCGCAACATCGCGACTCTGCAGCGGCGCGCGGTTCAAGCCGCTACGTATAGATTCGGGAGTATGCGCAGCCAAGGAAAGGGCGGGACTCTTTCTTTCCCGCCCTGGTCCTCTCAAGTGATGACTGGTTCCAAGAGACCGGTCGCATGGCCCTCGCGGGCGGCGGGCTGCTACCGATGTTTGCGGCACTCGGACGTCGTGTCCACCCGCCCGAGGTACGCGATCAGGTCCGCGCGCTCCTTGCTGTCCGTGACCCCGGCATAACCCATCGACGTGCCGGGAACAGCTTTCAGCGGGTTCGCAAGAAACTGGTCGAGCGTTTCCGCGCTCCACACGATCTTGGATCGTTTCATTGCCGCCGAGTAGCCGAAGCCCTTCACGCTCCCGGCGCGGCGGCCAAGCAGTCCGCAGTGGCGGGGGCCGGTACGGTCGTAGGCAAGCGCATGGCAGGCGATGCAGCGGGCATAGATCTCCTGGCCCGCCTGCGGGTCCCCGTGCGGCGCGCCGTCCTTCGACGCCGCCGGCGCCGTGCCCGCTGCCAACGCGAGCGCGACACCGGCAAGCGCGCGTGCAAGTGCTGCCATGTTCAGGCCATGAATGCAGAAGGAACCGGCGCCTCGCCCAGCGCGGTGTTGAGGATGCGCACGTCGGAGGCGCCGGACTTGCCGCTTTTCGCCAGCGCGTCCTTCCCGGCAAGCAGCGCGACGGCCGCGCCCGAGAGCAGCAGACCGGATTTGCCGAGAAAGGCGCGGCGTGCTTCGAGCACGCTGGGGGCATTGCCTAGAATCAAGAATGACATGGTATTTCTCCTGTGGATGGGTAATGCGAAAAATCAGGAATTGCCGGCCTGCAAATCCTTGAGCCGCGCGAGCACACCCGCGACGATGCGGTCGCAGCGCCCGCCGGCGAAAGCAAACGCGTCGCCGAAGACTAAATCGATCTCGCGCGCAAGCGCCTCGCGCAGCAATCCTTTGGCGCGGAAGAAGCGCGTGCGCACGGTAGCCGCAGGGATGCCGAGGGTCGCTGCAGTCTCCTCGACCGTCAACTCCTCCAGCGCGCGCAGCACAAACACGGTGCGAAACGCGTCCGGCAAGGCGTCGATCTTGCCCTCCAGCAGGCGCCGCGTTTCCGCGCGCACGGCCGCGTGCTCGGGTTGTTCGGGTGTGGCTTCGTTCATGCTCTCCTCCGACACATCTGCGTCCGGTTCCCGCTCGCCGGAAGAAAGTTGGATGATTTCCGCGCGGCGGCTGCGCTTGCGCGCTCGCGCGATCGCTTCGTTGACCACAATCCGTACCAACCAGGTGGACAGCTTCGCGTCACCGCGGAATGCGCCCATCGCGCGGTAGGCGAGCATGTAAGCTTCCTGCACCGCGTCCTCGGCCTCGGCGTCGTCCTTCAAAATGCTGCGCGCGGTGCGGTAGAGCGTCTGGTTGTAGCGCCGCATCAGCAACTCGAACGCGTCCCGGTCCCCGAGCGCGATCCGCCGGGCGATCTCGGTGTCGGACAAATCCTTGCTGGCGGTCCTGACGGATACTGGTTGCATATGCTTCTCCATTGCTCTTTATGCTGGTTTCACGGCATTAGATGGAGACAGGGCGCACCGCGTTCCCGCGCGCCTCGAATACGCTTTACCCGGACGAATGTTCCGCTCCGGGCACTGCGGCCTGTTAACATCAATCATGAATGGCTTCGGCCGTTGGTGACGCGCGGGCCTCGCGCGTACTGCGGCCGGGAAAAGCCTACTTCACCGGGGCATTCCCGCCCTCGTTGATTCTTGCCATCACGCCTGCCACGATGCGATCGCAGCGCTCGCCGGCGAAAGAAAATGCTTCTGCGTACGACAGATCCAAATCGCGCGACAGACCTTCGCGCATCAGGCTGCGGGCACGGAAAAACCTGGTCCGAACCGTCGCCTCGGGAATGCTCAAAGCAGCGGCGGTCTCCTCGACCGTGAACTCCTGGACTCCACGCAACATGAAGACCGTGCGGAACGCGTCCGGCAGCATGTCGATCCTGGCTTCGATCAGCTTGCGCACTTGGGCGCGCTCGGCGGCGCGCTCGGGCTGGCTGTTGGGATCTTGGTCCATCGCTGTCTCCATATGTGCCTCGGCGGCGTCCGTTACCGTGTCGGGCGAAATCACGTCCGCGCCGCGCCGGCGCAGCCTCCCAAGCGCCTCGTTGGCGACGATACGCACCAACCAGGTCGACAGTTTGGCATCGGCGCGAAAGCCGCCAAGCGCGCGATATGCGCTCAGATAGGCCTCCTGCACCGCGTCCTCGGCCTCCTCGTCGTTCTTGAGAATGCTGCGCGCCGTGCGGAACAGCAACTGATTGTTGCGCCGCATGATTTTCTCGAACGCAGGCTGGTCCCCTGCCGCCGCGCGCGCCGCGAGATCCGCGTCTGCTTCCCACTCAGCTGGCGCTGTGGCTGCTTGAATTCCGGCGTTTGTCATGTGGCCTCCGATTCATTAGATGACGGCCAGGCTCGCGGCGTTCCCGCTTTCCTGGCTTTGTACTGTGATTATTGGGTTCGAGTGGTTCCTTGCTTGTCCCTATTCATGCAACGCGCGCTACTGCGTGCCCTGCAGCGGCGCCGCCCGCTCGATGTGGCGCGCGGTGCAATCCCGGCCTACGGCCAGCGCGCCGGCGATCGCGCCGGCCTCGTTCCTGATCAGACCGAAGCTCAGGTCCAGGTAGAGCTTGCGCCCGTCCTTGTGCACCGAGCGCGTGGTCAGCACCCGGTCTCGATACTTGGTCTGGCCGGTGTCGATGGCTCGGCGAAAGCCCTCCCAATGCGCACGCCGCAAGCGCTCCGGAATGATCACATCGAGGCTCGCGCCCAGGACTTCAGCGGCGGCATAGCCGAAGACCGCCTCCGCGCCGCGATTCCAGACGCGGATCGCCCCGTCGCGATCGGCGAAGATGATGGCATCCGCAGCCTGCTCCACGATGGCCTGGAACAAATTGAAATTGGCGTTTTCGAACTCGCGCGCGAGTTGCATCCCGATTCCCTTTTCTGGCTGTTTACAACAAGAAGACGCGCCCGGACTAGCGCAGGGCCAGTTCGCGGCTGTCCGGATTGAACGCGGGCAGGGTAAATTCACCGCGCAATGACAGGTGCTCGGCACGATGCAGGCGCGCCAGTTGCTCCAGGCAATGCTCGCCTTTTTCGGTCAATTGCACTTCCACCAGACGCATGTCCGCGCGGCTGATGTTGCGCACCACCAAGCCGGCTTTCTCGCACCGGGAAATCAGCGCCACCACCCCGTGATGCTTTGCCTGCAAGCGCTCGGCGAGTTCAACGACCGTCGCCCACTCCCGACCGGGGAAACCCTTGATCTGGAGCATCAACTGATATTGCAGCGGAGTTACCCCCTTCCTGCGCGCCGCCTCTTCGCTGAAGCGGAGAAAACGGCGCAGTTGATAGCGGAATCGAGCGAGCGTTTCGAATTCGGCTTTTGACATCCTGCGCTCAGAGTTTTTCGCGTGCGTTTTTTCCATGGCCGCAATATATCATATTATGATACAATTATCCAATTTCGGGAAAGACGCGGCGCGGTCTGCTGGCTCTTCGGTTGCGTCCGTCGCGTGTCGCAGCGGGTGCGCCGCCCGGAAGACGGAATCCGATTGCCGGCGACTATGCCGGCGTTTTCGCAACGCAGCCAAAACCTGTGAAACTCAATATTCTGTCTGACCTGCACCTCAGCCTCGGCGCATTGGAGATACCGCGGAATGACGCCGATGCGGTAATCCTGGCGGGGGACCTCGCGCGCCCGAGGGAAGCGGTTTCCTGGGCATCCGGTTTCGCCAAACCAGTGCTTTACGTTCCCGGGAATCACGAGTTCTACGGCGGCAGCATCGCGGCCACCGCAAATGAGCTCAAACAACTATGCGCCGGAACCAACATTCGCCTGCTCGACAATGACGAAGTCGTCATCGAAGGAGTGCGTTTTCTGGGATCCACGCTGTGGACGGATTTCATGCTGTTCGGCGAGGGTGAGAAACGCGCGCAGGCGATGCGTCAAGCCGTGAGTTTCATGCGCGATTTCAGCAGGATCCGCGCTGACGAAGCAGCGGGAGCGCCATTCACCCCTGCCGCTTCCGCCGCGCTGTTCAATATCCACGCCGGATGGCTCGAAGGCAAGCTGGCCGAACCGCATGCCGGGCCGACCGTGGTGATCACCCACCATGCCCCATCGCGAAAGAGCATCCATCCGAGGTTTGCCGACTCGCTCCTGAACGCGTGCTTCGTTTCCGACGCCGAGCGCCTGATCGACGGACGCCGCGCCGCCTTATGGGTGCACGGACATACCCACGACAGCTTCGACTATTTGCTGAACGGAACGCGGGTGGTGTGCAATCCGCGCGGCTATGCAAAGGACGGCGCAAACGAGAATCCGCTATTCGATCCGAATTTCCTGGTGGAAATCCACTAGTGCATGCAGGCGTTCCGGAACAGTGGGGAACGGCCTCGACACAACCGCGGCATAACCGGCAATAAATGAAAGGGCATGAATCATGATCGCAACCGCGTTGACTGAGATGTTTGGATTGCAGCACCCGATCATCTTGGGGCCTATGGGCGGCGTATCGGGTGGCCACCTGGCGGCCACCGTGTCCAACGCCGGCGGGCTCGGACTGGTCGGCGGAGGCTACGGCGACCCTGCCTGGCTGCGAACGGAGTTGTCCCGCATGAAGGAAGCGACGCGGCGGCCTTGGGGGGTCGGATTGATCACCTGGTCGGCGAGTCACAGCGTGGTTGAGCTGGTGCTGGGTTACCGGCCCCACGCGGTCATGCTGTCTTTCGGCGATCCGCGGCCTTACGTTGCTGCGATCAAGGCGGCCGGGTGCAAACTCATATGCCAGGTGCAGGGTCTTGAAGAAGCGCGGCTGGCGCAGGAAGCGGGGGCCGACCTTATTGTGGCCGAAGGCACCGAAGCCGGAGGGCACGGCGGCAACCGCGCTACGCTGCCCTTGGTGCCGGCGGTGGTGGATGCGGTGGCGCCGACACCGGTGGTGGCGGCCGGCGGCATCGCCGATGGTCGCGGCCTGGCGGCGGCGCTGATGCTGGGTGCGCACGGAGCGCTGATCGGAACGCGCTTCTACGCCAGCGCCGAAGCCCTGGGCAACGAACGGGCGAAACAGCGCATCGTGGCTGCCCGCGGCGACGAAACCGGGCGCACACGCGTGTTCGACCTGATACGCGGCTACGCCTGGCCCCCGATCTATCCCGGGCGCGCAATTCGCAACGGCTTCATGGAGCGCTGGGACGGGCGCGAGAGCGCGCTGACGCAGGCGCTGGAAACCGAACGTGCCGGGTACCAGGCGGCTGCCCGCGACGGCGATTACGACACTGCCGTGGTCTGGGCCGGCGAGGTCGTCGACCTGATCAAGAGCGTAGAGAGCGCATCCGCGCTCGTCGCCCGGATCAGCGCGGAGGCGGAAGCGCAATTGCGCGCTGGCGCCAAGCTCGCGCGCTAGTGATCGCAGATTATCGGTAACGCCGCAGCGCGCGCCAACCAGGGGAACGCGCGGCGCAGTTCACGATCGACAGGATGGCGAATGTACTCTTCGAGCAAGGACGGGATGCGATGGCCGAGCGCATGACAGCATGGCAGTGCATCGGCTGCGGGCGGATCGAGGGTGCGCAGCCTTGTGTCGGGATTTGCCAGGACCGCAAGACGGATTTCGTGTACGCCTCGGACCACGACGAGGTGCTGGCGCAACTGGCGCTCGCGCGCCGGCGGGCAGAGACTCTGGCCGCGCTGGTTCGCCAGCTTGCGTGCACGACGCCGCGCAAGGATGAATGGGAGCGGACCTACCGCGCGCTGCAGGCGCGCGCGCGCCAGACTCTGGGGACGCTGGCCAACGACGAACAATCGAGGCCATCGTGATCCGGGGACTTCAACGGGAGCGCGAGGCGAGTGAGGCTTATAACATGTATCAAATATATTGCCTTGCGCGCCCGGTGCGTGCACCCTTAACATGTATATGATATACTTTTTTCGTGCCACATCGCCGCCCAACCTACGCCGCATATGTCAACCACCACAGGAGCCCAAGCCATGGCCAACGCCCCCCATCTTCACCTCTCCCCCGATGCGATCTATCCGTTCGACGCTCGCGGTATCGCCAAACGCTTCCGCCACGGCGCGATCTTCGGCGCGCTGGATGCCCTGAACCCCGGCGAGACGATGCGCTTCGTCAACGACCATGATCCGCTGCCGCTGCTCGACCAACTCAGCGCGCGCTACGGCGAAACGGTCACTATTCGCTATGTACAGCGCGAGCCCGGGGCGATCGCGATCGATTTCGTGAAGAACTGACGCCGCACCGGGGCCCGCCCACGCTTCGGTGATTACCACAGAAATAAGCTTTCACGGCCATACCCAGAGCAGTTTGCGCACGACTTGCGCTGGGGACGGATGTGGGTCCGGGAAAAACGATCGACAGGGGAGACAGAAATGACTAGCAGCGCAAGAGAACGAATCTATCTGGCTATCATCGCCGTGCTGATCCTCGTGGTCGCGGCGATGGCCTACATGTTCATCATCGCCGGATCGACGAAGACCGCCGCAGACGGACGGCCGGCGATCATGCTGGAGCCGGGCGAACGCGCTCTGGTACTGCGCGAGATGCGCGACTTCGTCGCCGGGCTGCAGCGTATCGACGACGCACTGTCGCGCGGGGACATGCAGGGCGTGGCCAAAGCCAGCCGCGCGTTGGGTGCCTCGAAGACGCACGACGTGCCGACGGCGATGATGGGCAAGCTGCCGCTGGAGTTCAAGACGCTTGCGCTCAGCGTCCATAGCGATTTCGACACCATCGCCATGGACGCAGAATGGACCGGACTGCCCAAGCGCACCCTTGGCCAGCTTTCCGATGTCCTGCAGAAATGCACCGCGTGCCACGAAAGCTACCGGCTCACGGAGCCATCGCTCAAGTAAGGCGCGGTCGCGTCGGATTCAGCGGCGCCGATTCTACCGTCGCTGTCCTGACTTGGTAGCCGCCATGGCGTGGGGCGCATTTCATGCAGTCGAGATACCTGTTCAATAGGGAGGAAGATGGACACGCAGCGCCTTGTCTGGGCCATTACGCTGATCGGGATCGCGATAATCGCGGCGGCATTTCTCTATGTGGTGGCGCGCTCGGGCACGCTCCAGCCATACGAGAGCGTCCGGAAAAAGGCCTATGGCATTCGCCGCTGGTTCTTCTGGGCCCTGGTTCTGCTTGGGATCGGCACCGCTTACGCGACGCTGGCGGAATTTCCCATTCCCGACCAGCGCGCGCCGAGCGCAGGCGCGCGGGTCGTGGACGTGGTCGGCAAGCAGTGGTACTGGGAACTTTCGGCGAACCAATTCACCGCCGGAGTCCCGGTGGAGTTTCGGGTGACGTCGAACGACGTCAACCACGGCTTCGGCATTTATGACCCGAATGGCCGGTTGATTGCGCAAACCCAGGCGATGCCGGGCTTCACCAACCGCCTCGTCCACACTTTCACGGAACCAGGCAAGTACCGGGTGCTCTGCCTGGAGTACTGTGGCCTGGTTCATCACAACATGATCACGGAGTTCGAAGTCGTTGCCGCGCCGCAGGGGGGCAAGTCATGAGCGCACTGCAGCAGCCGACTGAAACCCTGTCGCGCCAGGAGCGCATTGTTTTCAACCTGTACGCGATCACCGGGCTTGCCGTGCTCGTCCTGATGATGCTTGGCGGCATTGCGATGCGCATGTCGCAAGGCACCTGGATGGCG
>JADGRR010000101.1 GCA_017880745.1 Burkholderiales bacterium | reverse complement strand
GCAGTCGGCAGCTTGTGCCCCTTGAAGTCCTCGCGCAGTTTGGTCTTCAGGAGTTTGCCCGTCGCCGTGTGCGGCAACTGCTCGACGAACAAGACATCGTCGGGCATCCACCACTTCGCGATCTTGCCCTCGTAAAACTTGAGCAATTCCTCGCGCGTGACCTCGGCCCCGGGTTTTTTCACCACGATCAGGAGCGGCCGCTCGTCCCACTTGGGGTGGAAGCAGCCGATCACCGCCGCCTCGGCCACCGCCGGATGGCCGACGGCGATGTTTTCCAGTTCGATGGTGCTGATCCATTCGCCGCCGGTCTTGATCACGTCCTTGGAGCGGTCGGTGATCTGCATGAAACCGTCGGGGTCGATGGTGGCGACGTCGCCGGTCGGGAACCAGCCCTGTCCTTTGTCGTCCAGACGCAGTGGGTTCCCGCCCTCGCCTTTGAAATAACTGCTGGTGATCCACGGGCCGCGCACCAGCAGGTCGCCGAACACCTTGCCGTCCCAAGGCAGGTCATTGCCTTCGCCATCGACGATTTTCATGTCCGCGCCGAAGATGTTGTGGCCCTGTTTGGACTGGATCGCGAGTTTCTGTTCCTTCGACAGGTTCAGGTGCTTGGCCTTGAGCGTGGACACGGTCCCGAGCGGACTCATCTCGGTCATGCCCCAGGCGTGCAGCACCTGCACGCCGTACTCCTCCTGGAAGGTCTTGATCATCGCCGGCGGGCAGGCCGAGCCGCCGATCACCGTCCGGTTCATGGTGCTGAACTTCTTCTTCTCCTGCCCCATGTACAAGAGCAGCGCCAGCCACACGGTGGGCACGCCCGCCGACACCGTGACCCGCTCCGCCTCGAACAGTTCGTACAGGCTCTTGCCGTCGAGCGCGGCGCCGGGGAACACCAGCTTGGCGCCGACCATGGCGCAGCCATAGGGCAGGCTCCAGGCATTGGCATGGAACATCGGCACCACCGGCAGCATCACGTCGCGCGCCGAAATGTTAAGGGCATCGGGCAGCGCCGCGGCGAATGCATGGATTATGGTGGAACGGTGCGAGAACAGCACGCCCTTGGGGTTGCCGGTGGTGCCCGAGGTGTAGCAAAGCGATGAGGCCGTGTACTCGTCCAGCTGCGGCCATTCGTAGTTGCCGTTTTCGGCGGCGACCAGCTCCTCGTAGCACAGGAGATTGGGGAGATTGACCTTGGGCATGTGCGCCCGGTCGGTCATCGCGATCCAGCCCTTCACGCCCTTGCACGCGGGTGCAAGTTTCTCCACCAGCGGCGCGAAGGTAAGGTCGAACAGCACGTAGCCGTCTTCGGCATGGTTGATGATATAGACGAGCTGCTCGGGGAACAGGCGCGGGTTGACGGTGTGCATCACCGCCCCCATGCCCGATATCCCGTAAAAGGCCTCGAAATGGCGGTAGCCGTTCCAGGCCAGGGTGCCGACCCGATCGCCCTCCTTCACGCCCAGCCGGGTGAGCGCCTGCGCCAGCTGGCGCGCGCGCTTATGCGCGTCCCTGTACGTGTAGCGGTGCAAGGCGCCCGTGCCGTCCTTTGCCGGGCCTTCGACCGTGCGCGACACGATTTCTGTGTCGCCGTGGTGCCGGGAGGCATGGACGATAAGCGAAGAAATAAGCAGGGGAACTTCCTGGATCAGACCGCGCAGCATAGTTGTTTCTCCGATATAGACTGAAATTCTCGACAGACGGCGAACTTACCTCGCCACCGAATCGGTGTCAATCAAGACCGGGAGCATGGGCAAGCGTGCCACGCCCGCACCAAAAAAATTACGGCGCGCCAAAGTCGGCGCGCCGTAATGGCAAACCCATCGCATCCGCAGGGCGACTGCGGATGCGATGCAATACGAGGGCGCTAGCTCATATCCCTTTCGAAACCGGTGCTGGGCCCAAGGGCTGGCCGCCAGGCCCCGCCGTGTAAGTCTGCGGCGAGACCGAATCCTGCTGGCCGACCCCGGGCTTGCTCCAGTCGCACACGCCGGTCGGAAACGCCGCCGTAAGGCGTGTTTGCTGTCCCGCGGTGAAAGTGATGCCGGTGTAGTCGCTGAAAACGAGCGGCTTCAACTGGCATTTCAGGATGTTCTCGGTCAACGGGCCGCCGGCGACTTGGTGCGGCGACGAATGCTTGGGCAGGCGCGCATCGGCGTCGCACACCGCCTGGTCGAATATCTTAGTCGAGAACGTGTTGTCGCCGGTCAGATAGCACAGGTCGACTGCGTCCGCCGGCTTCGCGGCGACCACTTGCGCCTGGGTGCGCACGTCGTTCAGCGAGGCTTTCGGTGCGCTCGTGAGCAGGTTCGACAGCCACGTGTCCATCGTCAGAAACGACTGCACCGTCACCGCCGCGATCTGCGCCGCGGTCCCGGGCAGCAGCCCCGTACCGTAGCGCCACATCACCTGGTTGCCGTGGTTGTTGGCATTGGACTCGTCGATGCGCGCGCGCTCCGAGAAACTGCGCCAGATGTAGTGGATGCCCGTTTCGTCCCATCCGCGCGAATCGATGATCGGCAGCTTCGCGAGGTTCTTGCCGCTCGAGACGATGCCGCTCTTGTAGGCGATGTCGAGCGCCGCCAGGTCGGCCGTCGATCTCGCTGCGGTTGCGTTCGAGTCGGCATCGACGCCACCGATCTTCTCGTTCAGCGTGACGAACTCCTCGGGCGTGATCGTCGCGGCGAGCAGCGCCTTAAGACCGTACTGGACTCCGACGTTGTCGTTGGTCGAAAGAGCCCGCGTGCTGCCAGCGGCGATGCCGGCGGTCGTGCCCCAGACTGCTGCGGCCAGGTCGGGGTCGCCGCAGCGCGTCCCGGTCGGGTTGGTCACCGGGTCATACACCAGCGCGGCCGGCAGTTTGCAATTGTTCGTCGACGCACCAAAGGGCGCAATCGTACCCGCGGCGTTGACGACGGCCTGCACAATGTAATTTCCCGGTTTATTGTTGAACCCGAACGCGTTGTTCCACGAGGGGCAGCCGGTCTGGTCGAGGTGGCCGTTGATCGCCGTCTTCTTCGCGTCGATTTGCGCTTGCGTTAGCCCCTGGCTCACCATCAACGCAGTCCACGCCGGGTTGACGTAGGCGTTCACCAGCAGCACACAATCGGTGACTTCGATGCCGGTCGTGATCGAATCCGGAAAGTCGCAACTCGGCTGGATGCCGTCGAGCAGGCCCGGGAAGGTCGATGCGACCGTGTTCTGCCCGATCGAGCCGCCCGAGCAGCCATTGCCCATCGTGTACTTGATCTCGCCGTAGTTGTCGACGATGTGCTCCTTCATCATCATCAGCGTTTCGTTCACCAGGATGCGGTTCGAGTTGAAGAGCGAATCGGTAAGGCTGTTGTCGACGACCATGAAACCAAGTTTCAGCGCGCTGTCGTCGTTGGTGCCGGCGATCCCTGCGACAGCCCAGTCTTGTTCGGATCGGAATTGCTGGCGCGGCTGGCCGGTCGACGCGCCGAAAGTGTAGAGCACCTTGCCGTTCCATTGCGCCTGCGGTGCAGTCGCGGTCCACGGCTTGGTCGTATCGAACAGCACCGCGATGTCGTAGATGCCGCGGTTGATCGTGCCGCGCTCGACCCGAACGACATACGGCACCTTGAGTCCGTCTGACGTGGTCGTCGTCGCGAGATCGGCCGGCGTGCTGCCGACAGTGTAGGGCTGGAAGCAGGAGTTGGCCGGGGTGGTCGGCGCCGGGACCGCGATGGTCGGCGACGGGTCGGGCAGCACGGCGAGCGAGCAACCGGCCGACGTCGTGCGGTAGAACAGCTTGAATTGGGTCGCGATATTGCATTGCACATCCACCGCGGCCGTCGAGAGGCCGCTCGCGTTCGACGCCGGCGTGTTGCCGGCTGCGGCGACGGGAACCGGCGTTGCGCACACCCACGGTGTGGTCTGCGCGCTCAGAAGCACCGGGCCGCCGATCGGGTGATTGTTGATCGTGAGGCGACCGGCCGGCGCCCCGGTTACAGACGCCGTCACGACGTTGTCGCCGTTGGCAAGCCCGGTGATGACACCCTTCATCCGGCCATCGCTACGCACGGCGAAAGCACTGGTGACATCGCGGCCATCGACATCCACCTTCAGTCCGCCGGCTTTTGGATCAGGCAAAACGATCTCGACGAGGGCGTTGCCGCCGCTCACCAAATCGGCGCGATTGGACAGCGCTATGACTTGCACCGGCGGCACCGGCGCGGAACTTGCGCCGTTATTGGAATTGGAACTGGAACCGCAGCCGGCCAAGCCGCCCAGGACAATCGCAGCCGCAACGCCATACAACAGCCAACACCGTATTGTGGTCTTCATTTGGTATCTCTTCCTTTTGAGTTTGGCGGTTTCGCGCTGCAGTAACGCCGCTCTTTTGTGCATTCGTTAGTGGACCGTAACGATCGATTCGGGATTAATTCTTTCGGATGCATCGGGGTACACGGGCACGATGGCCCCTCCGTTTGGATCGTTACAACTCAGCACCCTAGGCGTTAAAATTCGTTTCGTCAAGCGCGGGCCGGGCGCGGTGATTTCAGGAGGCGCGGAAGATCAGACTCGATTCCGCGGTCCGCGCGAGCTCCCCATCGATCGCGTCGCGGACAGCTCGAACCGTACAGGACATGAAACAGGCCGCCTGAAGTGCTCTCGCGAGCGGCGCACACCCCTCCTCGACCCCGGACCCAGGGGAACCTGGCTGTCCAAGCATGTTTGATCTAGGTCAAGACATCCTGTAATCTGCGGGACGACACTTGCCACTTGCCCCGTTGTCATCCTCGTTCCGTATGCAGCGGCGCGTGGCTGGCGGGCAGCACAAAATCCAGCAGTAAGTAGTCAGCGCCTCCTTCCTGGGGGCTCCATCAAAGGAGGATGTATGTTCAATCTCAAACGCGCCCGCTGGGCCCTGTTTCTGGTTTCGACCTTGCTTGCCGGTTCAGCCTATGCGCAAACGGTCAAGATCGCCTTCATCGACCCGCTCTCCGGTCTGCTAGGCCCAGTCGGCCAGAATCAGCTGCGCAGCTGGCAGTACATTGCCGACATTGCCAACCAGAAGAATTGGGCCGGCGGGCCGAAATTCGAAATCGTCGGCTTCGACAACAAGCTCTCGCCGCAGGAATCGCTCACCATACTGAAGCAGGTGGAGGACCAGGGCATCCGCTACATCGTGCAGGGCAACGGCTCCTCGGTCGCGCTGGCGCTCGCCGACGCGGTGGCCAAGCACAATGCGCGCAATCCCGGGAAAGAGATCGTTTATCTCAATTACGCCGCGGTCGACCCGGACCTGACCAACAGCAAGTGCGACTACTGGCATTTCCGGCTCGACATAAACTCGGATATGAAAATGGAGGCGCTGACGACCTACCTCGCAAAAGACAAGAGCGTCAAGAACGTCTACCTGCTCAATCAGAACTATTCCTTCGGCCAGGCTGTAGCCCGGGCGGCCAAGGAATACCTTGCGCGCAAGCGCCCTGACGTCAAGATCGTCGGCGAGGACCTGCACCCGCTGGCGCAGGTGAAGGATTTTGCGCCCTACGTTTCCAAGATCAAGGCCGCTGGAGCCGACACGGTGATCACCGGCAACTGGGGCAACGACCTGGCGCTGCTGATTAAAGCCGCGAAAGACGCCGGGCTCAACGACAAGTTCTACACTTACTATGCGGCCACCACAGGCGTGCCGACGGCGATGGGCGCAGCCGGGGAGAACAAAGTCTATTATGTCGGCTACTGGAATGTGAACAACGAGAAATTCGTCGGCGCCGACCTCGCCATGGGCTACCTGAAGAAGTTCGACGACGACTACTACACGATGGCGACCTACACCGGCGTCGCTTTCCTCGCCAAGGCTTTCAAGGAAACCAAGTCCACCGACCCGGTCAAGGTGGCCAAGGCGCTCGAGGGGATGAAGGTGCAAAGCCTCAACGGCGAAGTCGAGATGCGCAAGAGCGACCATCAGGCGCAGCAGTCGGTGACCATCGCCAAATGGGTCAAGATCAACGGCAAAACGGTCAAGTACGACCAGGAGAAAACGGGCTACGGCTGGGAGACTGAGGTGGTAATCCCGGCCTACGTCGCTACCCAGCCTACGTCCTGCCAGATGAAGCGGCCGGGCTAAACCGAAGGCGGCTACCTGACCTCTGCACGGAGGCCAAGGTCGGAGCGAAGGCCGGGCCCGCCCGGCCTTCGCTTCGTCTGCCCCGACCCCCGGAATGGAATTCTTCGTCATCTCCCTGCTGAACGGCGTGTCCTACGGGCTGCTGCTGTTCATGCTGTCCTCGGGGCTCACGCTGATCTTCAGCATGATGGGCGTGCTCAATTTTGCGCACGCGGCGTTCTACATGGTGGGCGCCTACGTCGCGTATGCGCTCGGCCTGAAGATCGGCTTCTTTCCGGCGCTGTTCCTCGCGCCACTCGTGGTCGGTGTGCTCGGGGCGCTGGTCGAACGCTACGGCCTGCGCACGGTGCACCGCTACGGGCACGTCGCAGAACTGCTTTTTACGTTCGGCCTTGCCTATCTCATCGAAGAACTGGTGAAGGTGGTCTGGGGCCTCGCCGCCGTCCCGTACCGGGTTCCCGAGATTCTCGAAGGCCCGCTGTTCACCCTGTACTCGACCTCTTTCCCCAAGCTGCGCGGCTTCATGATGCTGGTCGCCCTGCTGATGCTGCTCTCAGTCTTTCTGATGCTGACGCGCACCCGCATCGGCCTGGTGATCCAGGCCGCGCTCACTCATCCGGAGACCGCGCAAGCGCTCGGTCATAACGTGCCGCGCGTGTTCATGCTGGTGTTCGGCGGCGGTACTGCGCTCGCAGGACTGGCCGGTGTGATCGGCGGCGTGGCATTTATCACCGAGCCCTCGATGGCCGCCTCGCTCGGACCGATCGTATTCGTGGTCGCAGTGGTTGGCGGCATGGGCTCCCTTGTCGGCGCGTTCCTCGCCTCGCTGCTCATCGGCATCGTCCAAACCTTCGCCATCGCGGTCGACTGGTCGCTCGGCGGCATGCTCGCTGTCATTGGCATCGTAGTAAACGAGCAGACACCGCTGTATTCGCTGTGGAAGCTGCAGCTCTCGCAGGTTGCGCCCGTACTCCCCTACCTGCTGCTGGTGCTGATGCTGATCTTCAGGCCCAAAGGCCTGCTCGGAACGCGAGCCGACTGATGGCGGGCACCCCGTCGACACTGCGCTACCGGCCGCTCAATCTCGCGCGCTGGCTCATCTGGGGGCTGACCGCGCTGGTCATGGCGGTGCTGCCGCAGTTGTTCACCCAGGGCTTTGCGCTCACGCTCATGTCGCAGATGGGTGTGGCGATCATTTTTGCGCTGTCCTACAACATGCTGCTCGGGCAGAGCGGAATGCTCTCGTTCGGGCACGCGGTTTATTCCGGGCTCGGCGCCTATGTCGCAGTGCATACGCTCAACCTCGCCTCCAAGGGCCAAATCTGGATGCCGGTGTCGCTGCTGCCACTGGTCGGCGGACTGGCGGGTGCCTTCTTCGGCGTGCTCTTCGGCTACGTCACCACCAAGCGCGCCGGCACCACCTTCGCCATGATCACGCTCGGCATCGGCGAGCTGGTGTTTTCCTGCTCGCTCATGTTTCCGGAATTTTTTGGCGGCGAGGGCGGCGTCACCACCAACCGGGTGTTCGGCCAGCCCTTCCTCGGCATCACCTTTGGCCCGGCGGTGCAGGTCTATTACCTGATCGCATTCTGGTGCCTGGCATCCATGGCATTGATGTACGCCTGGTCGCACACGCCGCTCGGGCGCATTGCGAACGCAGTACGCGACAACCCCGAGCGTGCCGAATTCGTCGGCTACGACACGCAGCGCGTGCGCTGGCTCACGCTGATCATCTCGTCTTTCTTCGCCGGTATCGCCGGCGCCCTGGGCATGATCAACTTCGAGATCGTCACTGCCGAAAACGTGAGCGCGGCGCGTTCGGGCGGCGTGCTGCTCGCCGCGTTCATCGGCGGCGTGGGCTTCTTTTTCGGGCCAATCATCGGTGCTTGCGTATTCATATTCTTCGTCGTCGCCCTGTCCGACTACACCAAGGCGTGGCTGTTGTACCTCGGGCTCTTTTTCATGCTGATGGTGATGTTTGCGCCCGGCGGCATCGCCAGCCTCATCATGATGCAGGTGCAGCTGATCGCCCGGAAACGTTTCGGACGCATGGCACCGCACTACCTTGCCGCTGGCGCGAGCGGCCTGCTGGTGCTCGCCGCGTTGATCCTCACGGTGGAGATGACCTACAAGGTCTCGGTCGACAGTTCGAGTGGCACTTTGATGAAGCTCTTCGGCGTCGAATTCGATGCCGCCGCTGCGCTGCCCTGGGCCGTTGCGATGGGACTGTGGATTGCCGGCGGATGGCTACTGAATGCGGCGCGCAAGCGTGTAGCGCGGGCCTGGGGCGAGATCCAGGCCGAATTCCTGCAGGAGAGCAGATGAGCGCGCGCGCCCTAGAGCTCAAAGCGGTAACCAAGAGCTTCGGCAACACCGCGATCATCCGCGGCGTCGATCTCGCCGTCCCCCGCGGCGAACGCCACGCCATCATCGGCCCCAACGGCGCGGGCAAGTCCACCCTGTTCAACCTGATCAGCGGGCGCTACTCGGT
>JADGRR010000100.1 GCA_017880745.1 Burkholderiales bacterium | reverse complement strand
ATCGCCGATGCGCGCCTCGATCTGCGACAAAGGCAGCCCGCGCGCGTTTAGGATATGCGACTGCGCGAATTCCGCCTGCTCGCGCACGTCCAATACCAAGGCATCCTGCCGGTTGATCATCTGCGTCGCCTCCAGCGTATTGACCGAAGGACCACCTGCGCCGCGCCGCACCAGCGGCCAGACCAGCATCGCGCCGCTGACGACTGCGACCGCAATGAGAAAGATATTGTCCAATACGAATTTCACGCCTGCTCCTAATGTAGGGCCGGACAAGCGCAGAGAATTTCGCCAATCGGATCGACCGGCTAGATAGAGCATGCGCGAAGCCTGCCGAATGGGTTTGTGGTTATCGATCAGATCGTAATTGTCTCGCCCGAAGGCAGCCCATTCACGGTTTCGAACAAAGGAATATTATAAAATATTCGCAAGCTTATCGTACGGCAAAAAAGGATCGCAATGAAAAAAGTCATTCTGCTCAGGCACGGCGAGTCCGTCTGGAACAAGGAAAACCGCTTCACCGGCTGGACCGACGTGGATCTGACCGAGAAAGGCGTCGAAGAGGCGAAACAGGCCGGCGAACTCCTACGCGACGCGGGTTTTGTGTTCGATCTGGCTCACACGTCGGTGCTCAAACGCGCCATCAAGACCCTGTGGCTCGCGCTCGAGCGGCTTGACCTGATGTGGATACCGGTGCTGCATTCCTGGCGCCTGAACGAGCGTCACTACGGCGCGCTGCAGGGCTTGAACAAGGCTGAAACGGCGGCCAAGTTTGGCGAACAACAGGTACTCGCGTGGCGGCGCAGCTACGATGTACCTCCGCCGGCGCTCGCCCCGGACGATGCGCGCTGCCCGGGCGGGGACCCGCGCTACCGCGGGCTCACGCCGAGTCAGGTGCCGTTGACCGAATGCCTCAAGGATACGGTGGCGCGCGTGCTGCCCTACTGGAACCAAGCCATCGCCCCGGACATCCGCGCCGGCAAGCGCGTCCTCATCGCCGCGCACGGCAACTCGCTGCGGGCGCTGGTCAAGTACCTGGACAAGGTAAGCGATCAGGACATCGTCGGCCTCAACATCCCTACCGGCGTGCCGCTGGTCTACGAGCTGGACGACGTCCTCAAGCCTATCCGCCACTACTATCTGGGCGATCCGGCCGAGGTCGAAAAAGCGATGCAAGCGGTAGCGAGCCAGGGCAAGGCGAAGGCTTGAATTCAAGGCCGCGGACAGGGGCGAGCGAAACACTGTTTCAGCGCCGCTGCGGGGGTCTGCGCGGGAGAAAGCTGTTCCTTGTTTTTAGCCTGATCGCGCTGAGTCCGGCGCATTCCGCCGACAAGGCCGAGCTGGACGCGCTGCATGACCGCATCGATACGCTGAAAAGAAACCTGGCTGGTGCCGAGGAAAACAGGTCGGAAGCGAGCGATGCGCTGCGCGCGTCGGAACACGGCGTATCGGAGGCGAATCGCGTGCTCCACAACATCGGTATGCAGCAGCGGGCGGCGCAGGCCGACCTCATCCGCGTGGGCGAGCAGTCACGCGCGTTGAAGGCGGGTATCGCCGCGCAACAAAGCCGGCTCGGACGGCTATTGGCCATGCGCTATGCCTCCGGTCAACAGGGCTACCTGCGACTGCTTTTGTCCGGCCGCGACCCGAATCAGACCGCGCGCGACCTGAACTATTACGGCTACATCTCGCGCGCCCAGGCCGATTTCATCCGCGCGCTGCGCAATGACCTCGCCGGGCTAGCGCAACTCGCGCATGAGGCGCGCAGCAAGAGCACCGAACTCGCCGGGCTGGAAGCACAGCAGCGCGAAGGCCGCAAGGAACTGTTGGCGCAGCAGGCGGAACGGCGCAAGGTGCTCGCCAGCGTGGCGACGCAGATCCGTTCGCAGCGCCGCGAAATCAAGTCGTTGCAGCGCGACGAGGCGCGTCTGTCGCGCCTGGTCGAGGAGTTGGGAAAAGTGATTTCCCCAAGCGCCGGCGGGCGGCGCAACGACAAACTGCCCGAGTCGGGTCGCGACGCCGGGGCGTTCGCGGCGCTCAAAGGCAAACTCAGGCTGCCCACGCGCGGGGAACTAATCAACCGCTTCGGCACTCCACGTAATGACAGCGGCCTGAGTTGGAAGGGTTTGTTCATCCGCAGCGCGAGCGGCGAGGAGGTGCGCGCGGTCGCCGACGGGCGCGTGGTGTTCGCCGAGTGGATGCGCGGCTTCGGCAATCTGATGATCATCGACCACGGCCAGAGCTACCTCACCATCTACGGCAACAACGAGGCGCTGCTCAAACTGGTGGGCGATTCGGTCAGGACCGGCGATGCCGTGGCCACGGTCGGTAATAGCGGCGGCAACCCGGATTCGGGTTTATACTTCGAAATTCGGCATCAAGGCAAGGCCTTCGATCCGTTGCGCTGGGTATCTCTGAAGTAGAAGGGTGGAGCAGGTCATGAAAAGCAAGTTACAGAAGATCGGGCTGGTTCTGCTGGGAGCGCTGGCAGGGGTGATGCTTTCCCTCAATTTTTCGGCTATCGCCCAGAAAGAAGGCGCCAGCTCGCCGCTGCCGGTCGAGGAACTGCGCTCGTTCGCCGAAGTGTTCGGTGCGATCAAAAGCAATTACGTCGAGCCGGTCGAAGACAAGAAGCTCATCTCCGAGGCCATCAACGGCATGCTTACGGGCCTGGATCCGCACTCCGCCTACCTCGACAACGACGCCTATCGCGAACTGCAGGTCGGCACGCAGGGCGAATTCGGCGGATTGGGCATCGAAGTCGGCATGGAAGACGGCTTCGTCAAGGTGGTTTCCCCGATCGAAGACACCCCGGCCTACCGCGCCGGCATCAAGACGGGCGACCTGATCATCAAGCTGGACGAAACGCCGGTGAAGGGCATGAGCCTGAACGACGCGGTCAAACGCATGCGCGGCAAGGCCAAGACCTCGATCAAGCTCACCGTGCTGCGCAAGGGCGAATCCAAGCCGCTGGAGTTCATCTTGGTGCGTGACGTGATCAAGGTGCAAAGCGTCAAGTCCAAGGTCATCGAACCGGGCTACGGCTACGTGCGCGTGGTCCAGTTCCAGGAGCATTCCGGGGAAAACATGGTGCGGCACATCAACACGCTGTACAAGGACGGCCAGCTGAAGGGCCTGGTGCTGGACCTCAGGAACGATCCTGGCGGATTGCTCAACGGCGCCGTCGGCATTTCCGCTGCCTTCCTGCCGCCCAAATCGATCGTGGTCACGACCGACGGACGTAACGAGGATGCCAAGCGCAAGTACCTCGCCAGCACCGAGGACTATCTGCGCGGCAGCCGCGACGACTATCTGAAGAGCCTGCCGGCCGCGGTCAAGACCGTGCCGATGGTGGTGCTGGTGAACGGCGGATCGGCTTCCGCCTCGGAAATCGTGGCGGGCGCGCTGCAGGACCACAAGCGCGCCTTGATCATGGGCACCCAGACTTTCGGCAAGGGTTCGGTGCAGACCATTATGCCGCTGGGCAACAATACGGCGATCAAGCTGACCACTGCGCGCTATTACACACCCAGCGGCCGCTCGATTCAGGCCAAGGGCATCACGCCGGACATCGTCGTCGAAGAACCCGGGACCGAGACCCGCTCGTTTCTGCGCGAAGCGGATCTGGACAAGCACCTGACCAACGACAAAGAGCAGGCAGCCGGGGCCGCGCTGACCAGACCGGCGGCGCAGCCCAGCAGCAAGCCGAAGAGCGAGAATGGCGAGGAACCGCCTAAGCCCATTGAATTCGGCTCGGACAAGGACTTCCAGCTTGCCCAGGCCGTAAACATGCTGAAGGGCCTGCAGATCATCCGGAAAAACTGATTCGTGGGATGGTCAATGCGTGATCGGTGAAACATCCGTCTCCCGGCCCCGCCCGATTTTTTTCTTCCGCTTCCATCACCCTCCGCTCGTCACCCACTGTGAATGACGACCAATTACTGCGCTACAGCAGGCATATCCTGCTGCCTGAAATCGGCATCGAAGGCCAGGAAAGGCTGCTGGCCGCACATGCATTGGTGATCGGCGCCGGCGGCTTGGGTTCCCCTGCGGCCATGTACCTCGCCTCGGGCGGCACCGGACGCATCACGCTCGCCGATGGCGATTCTGTCGATCTCACCAATCTGCAACGCCAGATCCTGCATACCACGGCGGCGGTGGGCCGGGCAAAAGCCTACTCGGGCAAGGATACCCTGGCGCAACTCAACCCGGAGGTCGAGGTTAACGCGATCCCCGAGCGCCTGGAAGGCGAAAGGCTGGCCCAGTTCGTCGCGAGCGCCGACGTCGTGCTCGACTGCTCCGACAATTTCGCTACCCGCCACGCGGTCAATCGCGCCTGCGTGAAATACCGCAAGCCGCTGGTATCGGGAGCCAGCGTGCGCTTCGACGGGCAGGTAAGCGTGTTCGATCTGCGCCATGCCGAGGCGCCCTGTTACAACTGCCTGTTTCCGGAAGACACCGAACCCGAGGAAATGCGCTGCGCGGTGATGGGAGTATTCGCGCCGCTAACCGGGATCATCGGCACAGTGCAGGCGGCCGAAGCCTTGAAGCTGCTTGCCGGCGCGGGCGAGTCGCTCAGCGGCCGCTTGCTGCTGCTCGATTGCCTGAGCATGGAGTGGCGCTCGGTCAGGCTGTCCAAGGATCCGGCGTGCAGGGTCTGCGCTGTTTCAACCTAGCAGCATCGGCCCCTGCTTCTGCCACAACTCTGTCGGCAGGCGTTTGAACCCGCTCTTGGCGTATTGGTGCCAGCGGCCAATGATGTAGGCGAGCATCAGGTTCGCTTGAGCAGTTACATCGGCGTCCTTGTCGATCTCCCCCTGCGTCGCCGCCAGCCGCAGCGATTGCTTGAAAGTCGCCTCCAGCCGGTCGTGCAGCTGGTTGATGCGCGTCTGCAGGCGTTCGTCCTCGTTCACCAAGGCATCGCCAATCAGCACGCGCGTCATACCCGGATTTTTTTCGGCAAAGGACAGCAGCATGGCGGCAATGGCGTGGGTCTGTTTCAGTCCGCTTTCCTGCTCCGCGCTGATCTTGTTGATCAGGCCGAACACCGTTTCCTCGACGAAGCCGATCAGGCCCTCATACATCTGCGCCTTGCTGGCAAAGTGGCGGTAAAGTGCAGCCTCCGACACGTCGAGCCGGGCGGCCAGCGCGGCAGTGGTGATCTTTTCGCTCTTCGGCGCCTGCAGCATCTCGGCCAATACTTGCAGAATCTGGTTCTTGCGTTCGCCGGAGCGGGTCGCCATGATGACTTCCTTGGATATGCCGATGTGCGCAGATTCTAGCCTATACGGTTGGTGAGTGCTAACGGTACGCAAGAAAAAAGGGGCACGCCCCCTTTTATATCCCCCATATCAGAGGCTGCTGAAAAGCGGTGCCCCTTGGCAGAGCTCGTTGCGCGCCCCTCAATTCGGGTTCCGGAAGGGCTTTTCAGCAGCCTGCTATGGCTCTCACAGTCCCAGACGCCCCAGCAGGCGCGGCAGGGCAAGCACGGACGCGGTCTTGATATCGACGTAGGGCGGCGTGCGCGGCTCGCGCGTCACCCACACCGTCTTCATACCCAGGCGCTTGGCCGGGCGCAGATTTTCACGGCTGTCCTCCACCATGACGCAGCGCGAGGCGTTCAAGCCGTGGGTGCGCAACAGGCTGTGGAAGGCGGCGAGCGAAGGCTTGGGCTGGTAGCCGGTCGACTCGATGCAATGTAGGGCGTCGAAATGACCCTCGATGCCCATCATCTGCAGCACCGCACCGGCGTACTGGCGCGGCGCATTAGACAACACCAGCTTGCGGCCCGGCAGGCGGCGCAACATGGCGGCGAGTCCGCGCTCGTACACTACCATGCCGGACAAGTCCGGAAACGCATGCGTCTCGCGCAGGAAATGCTCGGGATCGGTGCCATGATGGCGCATCATGCCGAGCAGCGTCGCGCCGTAACTGCGCCAGTAATGCGCGCGCAGCCTGCCGGCGTCCTCTTCGCTCAACTTCAGGTGCTCCTGCAGGTAGGCGGTCATGCTGCGATTGATATGCGGGAAGATATGCGGCGAAGCGTTGTGCAGGGTATTGTCCAGGTCGAAAACCCAGGTAGGTCTTGTTGGCATTTTTTTGCCGATCCAAGAGTGCAGATCCTGGCGGAGTTACTGCCGGAGCAGATTCCTCGCCGCATTCGTTCCTCAGGATGAAATTGCCGGGCTCATGCCGCGCAAGGTCACTTGCCGCGTATCAGCGTACCGACACCCTGATCGGTGAGGATTTCCAGGAGCAGCGCGTGCTCGACGCGGCCATCGATGATGTGCACGCTTTTCACCCCGCTCCTGGCGGCATCCAGCGCCGAACTGATCTTGGGCAACATGCCGCCGGAGAGCGTGCCATCGGCGAACAGCGCGTCGATGCGCTTTGCCGTCAGGCCGGTGAGGAGCTTGCCGTCTTTGTCCAGAACCCCCGGGGTGTTGGTAAGCAACACCAGCTTCTCCGCCTTGAGGATTTCAGCGAGTTTGCCCGCCACCAGATCGGCGTTGATGTTGAAGGACTCGCCGTTGGCGCCGACTCCGATCGGCGCGACCACCGGGATGAAGCCGCCCTGTTCCAGGGCGAATATCACCGTCGGATCGATGGCGTCGATTTCACCCACCTGTCCGATGTCGAGCATCTGCTCCGGTCGGTCCTTGTCGGACAGCAGCAGCTTTTTCGCGTGGATGAAAGCGCCGTCCTGTCCGGTGAGCCCCACCGCCTTGCCGCCGGCCTGATTGATGAGCGTGACGATATCCTTGTTGACCGCGCCGCCGAGCACCATCTCGACCACGTCCATGGTTTCAGCGTCGGTGACGCGCATGCCCTGCACGAACTCGCCCTTCTTGCCGATGCGGTTCAGCAGGGCCTCGATTTGCGGGCCGCCGCCATGCACCACCACCGGGTTCATGCCCACCAGCTTCAACAGCACCACATCGTGGGCGAAACTCTTCTGCAAGGCCGGCTCGGTCATGGCACTGCCGCCATACTTGACGACGATGGTCTTGCCGTGGAAGCGCTTGATGTACGGCAGCGCCTCGGCGAGGATCTGCGCCTTGAGCGCAGGTTCGGTATCGTTGGACATGAGGCGAGCCCTTGGGCAGTTGGCTTATTATTCGCTGATTGGTTCATTTTACCGCCGCCACAACGAAAAAAGGCGGCTTTAAGCCGCCCTTTCCCGATACAGGTGCAGCCGCCTACTGAATGGTCAGTTGGCGCCCGGCCGCCGCGGCTTTTTTCGGCAACGTCAGCTCGAGCACGCCGTCGGCATACTTCGCAATCGCGCCGCCCTGGTCGATTTCGGTCCCGAGGCGGAACGCCCGCTCTACCTTGCCGTAGTAACGCTCGCGGTGCAACACGCGCTCGTCTTCCTTTATTTCTTTCTCGCCGCGGGCCTCGGCGCTGATCGACACCTCGTCGCCGTCGATGTTGACCTGGATATCTTCCTTCTTCACACCCGGAATTTCCGCCTGCACCACGTAGGCGCCGTTCTTCTCGCTCACGTCGATCTTGATCCGCCCCGCCGCGGCCGGCTGTCCTTCAACTGCCATCGGTCGCACGAAAAAACCTTTCAGTAGATCGTCGAATACGTCCCCGAAAGGGTCATAACGCGAAATAGTTGCCATGGTCATGCTCCTTCCAAAATTGTCGGTTAACGGCATTACGGCCGGTAAGTTCAATATGGGGAGGACCAAGCAGGATTCAAGGGGCTATTGTTTCGGGCCGGCACCGAGTTCGCGCACCTGCGCCTTGATTTCGATGGTCTTGAACGTCTTGTCCTTGGCTTCGAAGCGCAACCGGATCGGCACTGCCTCGCCTTTCTTCAGCGGCTGCTTCAGGTCCATCAGCATGACGTGGTAGCCGCCCGGCTTCAAATCCACCGCCTTGCCCGCAGGCAGATCCAGCTTCGAGATGGGGCGCATTTTCATGACGTCGTTTTCCATTTTCATCTCGTGGATCTGCACCGAACCCGCGACCGGGCTCTCGACCGCAACCAGAGTGGCCGACTCGCTGGCGGTGAGCTGCATGAACGCGCCGGTCGCCTTCTGCCCGCGCACGGTGCCGCGCACCCACGGTTCCTTGATGGTCACCTCCTGCGCATGAACGACGCTGGTCGGGAGCCCGCTTCCGAGCACCAGGCCGATGGAACCGAACAGGACGGCTCGTGTGGAATGTTTCATTTTTTTCTCCATGGAAAACTACAAAACGTAGCGCGCCAGGTCTTCGGATAGCGCCAACTCTTTCAGGCGCCCATCGACATAGGCGGCGTCGATGGTGATGATCTCGTCGTTGCGCTTGCCCGCGTCGAAGGAGATTTCCTCGAGCAGCTTTTCCATCACGGTATACAGGCGCCGTGCGCCGATGTTCTCGGTTTTCTCGTTGACGGCGTAGGCGATCTCGGCCAGGCGCTTGATGCCCTCGGGCTGGAACGCGAGCTTCACCCCCTCGGTTTCGAGCAGCGCCTGATACTGGCGCGTGAGACAGGCGTCGGTCTGGGTGAGGATGCTCTCGAAATCCGCGACCGACAGCGAATCGAGTTCGACGCGTATCGGCAGGCGCCCCTGCAGCTCGGGGATGAGGTCCGAAGGCTTGGCCATGTGGAAC
>JADGRR010000099.1 GCA_017880745.1 Burkholderiales bacterium | reverse complement strand
GTACCAGTCGGACGCCAATTCTGTCAGGGCGCGAAAGCGTGCTTCGCTTTCGCGCAGTTGGGCCGTGCGTTCCTGTACCGTCTGTTCCAGCACCTTATTGTAATTTTCCAGTCTGCGGTGCAGCAGGCGCACTTCCAGCATGTTGTAAATCCGCGTATTGACCTCGGTCACATCGCAGGGCTTGCTTACAAAATCCTTGGCGCCGGCCTGCAGCGCCTGCAGCTTGTGCGCCGGCTGGGCGGTGATCACGAGTACCGGAATGTAGCCCTCCGTTTCGATCGCCTTGAGGTTTTCCATCACCTGGAATCCATCCATGCCGGGCATCTGCAGATCGAGCAGAATCAGGTCGTAGCGGTTTTTGCGATGCAGCGCCGCGACTACATGCGGATCCATCGTCGAGCTGACGTGGGTATAGCCGGCTTCGCGCAGAATTTCCTCAAGCAACAGGACATTGGATTGCTGATCGTCGACAATCAGCACGTTCGCGTTCCGGATTTCAGATGCGGCAATCATTGAATCAGTCCCTTGTTAATCCCATTTTCAGCTCGTGCCGCCGAGAATTCCAGTGCCACGCCCAAGGCATCCATGAACTCGTTGACCACGATGGGTTTGGTGAGATAGCGGAAAAATCCTGCTTCCAGGCCTTTTTTGATATCGCTGGGTATTACGTTTGCGCTGATCGCCATGATCGGGATATGCGCCGTCGCCGGATCTGCACGCAGGGTTTTCATGACTTCGATGCCGTTGATGCCGGGCAGATTGATGTCCATCAGGATTACCTCCGGCATGAACTCGCGCGCCAATTCGATGCCAAGATTGCCGTCGGCCGCGCTGAGCAGGCGCAGCTCGGGGCGGCGCGTGACCAGTTCCTCGACCAATTGCAGATTGGCCGGATTGTCTTCGATATAAAGCAGCGTGCGCAAAGCCGCACCGGCCATGGGCGAAGGTCGGTAAAACTTGGCGGATTCGGTCCCTTCGACGGCGAGTTGCGGTGGAGCGCACAGAATCAAATCGACCCAGAACACGGTTCCCACGCCGACTGTGCTATCGACGCCGATGATACCGCCCATCAACTCGACCAGCCGCTTGGTCACCACCAGACCGATGCCCGTGCCTTCCTCTATGCCGGCCTCTTTTCCGAGGCGGTTGAACGGCTGGAACAGCTGCGCAAGCTTTTCGGGGGGGAGCCCATCGCCGGTGTCCCTGACGCTGATGCGAACCGAGTTCGGCGGACTCGCTACGCAGTCCACGACGACCGTACCGCCGGGTTTGTTGTACTTGATCGCGTTGAAAAGCAGATTGATCAGAATCTGCTGCACCCGGGTCCTGTCGGCAAGGACGAAATAAGAGGTATCGAAGCGCGGAAATGTCATGCGGATGCCGCGCCGTCGCGCCTGCGGCTCGATCATTGCCCGGCATTCGAGCACCACCTGATTTAACGAGACGGGCTCCCGCGACAGCGTCATCCTGCCGGACTCGATCTGTGCGAGATCGAGAATTTCATTTATCAGCTCCAGCAGGTACCATCCGGCCTTGAGAATCTGGTCGAGACTTCGCTTCTGCGATGGCGTCGGCAGCGGAGAACCGGTTTCGATAACCTGCGCAAAACCGAGGACGGCGTTGAGCGGGGTGCGCAGCTCGTGGCTCATCTGGGAAAGAAAGGTGGATTTCGCCAGGCTGGCTTTCTCTGCTGTGGCCTTGGCGTTGGTCAGGTCTGATTCGACCTGCTTGCGCGCGGTATTGTCGGTGCCGATCAGCAGATAGCCGATGATTTCGGCGTAATCATCGCGCAGCGCCGTGATCGACACGAGAGCCGGAAAGCGTGTGCCGTCCTTGCGAATATAGGTCAATTCGTAGGTGTCTTCGATCTCGCGCGAGGCCTTGAAGGCCAGCGCCTCGAAACCTGGGGCAATCGTGGTGGCAAGCTCCTTGCTCAGGGCCGCGGCGCGCGCAATCACTTCCTCCGGATCATGCATGTCGCTCGGGCTTATCTTGTTTACGACTTCGGTTGCGCGATAACCCAGCATGCGCTCGGCGCCGACATTGAACAATTGGATGATGCCCTTCTCATCGGTGGCGATGATCGAGAAATTGGGGCTGGTGAGAATGGCGGTCTGCAAAGCGCCTGTCCTGAGCAGCAACTCATTGCGTTGGAGATTGTCCTTGGCTGTGACCCTGGCGGCGGCGCTGCCGCGGACGGCGGACTTGCGGGCTTTCTTAAGCATTGTCGGGATCCGCGTAAAATGCAAAGACCAGGCCGAGTTTCATTTGCGACTTCTCGATCGGTCGGTCGTGCGCAGGACCGCTTCCCGCCCCGCATTTTGAGATTGCTGAGAAATGTCCTGGCGCTGGAGTACGTCCGGCAGCAGGCGGGCAAATTCCTTCTTTACGACTGCATAGCACTCGCAGACCTGGGATTCCAGCCCCGACCGATCGACCACGGTAATGTGCCCGCGGCGGTAGCGGATAACGCCGGCCTGCTGCAATTTTCCTGCGGCTTCGGTGACGCCTTCCCGGCGCACGCCGAGCATGCTCGCCACCAGTTCCTGCGTCATGATCAACTCATTCGTCGGCATGCGATCGAGGGTCAGCAACAGCCAGCGGCACAGTTGCTGCACTAACGAATGGTGCCGATTGCACGCCGCGGTCTGGGACATCTGGGTGATCAACGCCTGGGTGTAACGCAGCATCAGCTGTTGCATCAGTCCGGCGCGCTTGAATTCCTGCATCATCAGCTGCGCTTTCAGCCGGTAACCTTGGCCACTGGTCTGAACGACCGCCCGGCTGGGTGTCGTATTGCCGCCCATAAAAAGCGAAATTCCGAGCACGCCTTCGTTGCCTACGCCCGCTATTTCGGAGGATGAGCCGTCTTCCATCACGTAGTGCAGGGACAGGATCGCCGTGGTCGGGAAATAGACGTGTTGGAGCAGGCCGCCAGACTCGTAGAGGATATCGCCGAGCAACATTTCGACCGGTTCCAGATGCGGGGCCAGGCGTTCGAATTCAGCTGCGGGCAGCGCGGCGAGAAGACGGTTTTGATTGGGGCTTTGAGCGGCGGGCATTGGCGGCTTACAGCATCGCTTCCTGGATCGAATCTGCCAGCGGGTTGGCAGGGGTCAAAGGAGGCAAGAGCACTGCCTGATGCCGCGAACGTTAGCACGAAATCGCGGGGACATATGTGCGCTACCTAACATAATCCGGGTTTGCGAAACAGCGACCGCCATCTGGTCTCCGGGCGGCCCGATGTGTGTTCCACCGTACAGACTGCGGGTCGGGCGGCCGGGAGAATCGCTGCATGATGTGCGTGATTTTGGCGCCTCTGGTGGACGCACACGCAATCAAACATCGGTGGAGATCGACATGAACCGGGATCGAATCGAAGGCAACTGGAAGCAGTTCAGCGGGAAACTGAAAGAACAGTGGGGCAAGCTTACCCGCGATGATTTGGGCGTGAGCGCCGGCAAGCGCGAGCAACTTGCCGGCATTATCCAGGTGCGGCATGGCACGTCGAAAGAGGAAACCGAGCGCCAGGTCAGGGATTTCCGCTATCGCAATCGCGACTGGGACCTTTCCAGACGCGGGTTTCGACCGTAAGAAGGCATAGTACCCGCTGCAAAACGTATTTTGTAACCGGCCGATCCAGCTGAGCCTGAGGGAAGGGATCCCCTCATTTTGAAACAGGTTCAAAGCAATATGGTGAACCTACCTAAATAGTAGGATGGAACGCCTCCCTCCCGGTCCCTGGGACCCTTGTACGGTGGACCTTCCTTGAAAAAATAGTTCGCTCCGAATGTGCGCTAGCGCACGGAACGCGGCGGTGCGGAGGAACATGATCGGCGGAGCGATTTGCATGTCGTGAGTTCACGATGTGGCGCGGGTCTGACCCCCGGTTCTAATGCCCGGTTTTAATGCGGTACTCAATGGAGAGTCTTGTTATGAAAATACTTAATAGCATTTCCGCGGTTTTCCTCGCCGTCGTGCTGGCAACTGCACTCGGCTGCGCGCCTACGCCCACCAAGGAAGGCACGGGAGAGTTCGTCGATGACACCGTCATCACCACCAAGGTGAAGGCGGCGATATTCAACGAACCTTCGCTCAAGTCCTCGGAAATCAACGTCGAGACCTTCAAGGGCACGGTTCAGCTCAGCGGCTTCGTCAAATACCAGGCCGACATATACAAAGCGGTCGAAGTCGCACGCGGCGTCAACGGCGTGAAGTCGGTCAAAAACGATATGCGGCTCAAATAGCTGCCAGCATCGGGACGGCGGGACCGATGCCGTCCCTTTGCGACGGCATCGGTCCGATCGTCGGTTTCGGCCAGAAACGCCGCGCTGCGCGCCCTTATTTCATGGCATTCGAATCCTTCGATTGCAAGCGTCACGTCTGTTGTCAGTTCATTACTTTACCGCTCAGCGTTTGCCCGTTCACTTGGGTGGACGCAATCAGAGATTCCCTAGCGAGGTTTGAATGATCACCATGAACCGAATCCTGATTGTCGATGACCACGCGCTGTTTCGTGACGCGCTGCGGGAACTGCTGTCACAGGTACCGGATATCCAGATAGTCGGTGAAGCGGGCAACCTGCGCGAGGCCATACGCTGCGTCGGGACCTGGTCGCCACACCTGGTACTAACCGATTTGACGATGCCCGACACCCACGGCATCGAGGCGGTGACCGAAATCAGGCGTCACTATCCGGAGGTGAAGATCCTTGTCATCAGCTTTCACCGCGAGACTGAATTCAAGCATCGGTGCCGCAAAGCCGGGGCGGCCGGCTATATCGTGAAGGACGCGATTCATGACGAATTGCGCGACGGTATTCGCGCTGTGTTGGATGGCAAGACCTACCTCGGTGGGGATGTCCCTGACGAGATGGACTCCGATTATGTGGTTGGTTCTGCTGCAACTCACGCAGACTGCAGTTATCTCCTGCATTAGCCTCGGCTCGCTTGCTCTTGCTCCTGCTCCCATCGCCACGGCAATGCCAAGCCGGTGAATGTCTGCAGCCGGATTCGTAGCGAGCTGCATCTGGCCACAACAGAATTGCCATTTTGGCCTCCAAAGTAAGGGACCACGAGGGAAGTATCCTCTCGTTTTGTTAGGCGCACCAAGAGACCGGCATGCACCTCAAGCAGATCTGGGATCTGATCAGGAAATCCGTAACGGCGTGGGTAGACGATTACGCCCCGAGCATGGGTGCCGCGCTTGCCTACTACACGCTGTTCTCGCTTGCCCCGCTGCTCATCATCGCCATCGCGGTGGCTGGCCTTGTTTTTGGCCAGGAAGCAGCCCGGGGAGAAATCGTCGCGCAAATACAAGGCCTCATCGGACGGGAAGGCGCAATCGCGGTGCAGGGCCTGCTGAAAAGCGCCAATGCGCCCGCTCAGGACATCTTTGCGACGGTAGTCAGCATCATTACGCTGGTAATCGGGGCAACGACGGTATTCGGGGAATTGCAAAGCGACCTTGACCGCATCTGGCGCGTTCCCGCCCCCGCGAAAGTGAGCGGCATGTGGACCCTGCTGCGCTCGCGCTTGCTTTCTTTCGGCCTGGTGCTCGGACTGGGGTTTCTTCTGCTGGTCTCGCTGGTAGTCAGTGCCGCGATCGCCGCATTCGGCAAGTGGAGTTATGGGTTTTTCGAAGGCCGGGAAGCATATCTTCATGCGCTTAATTTCAGCGTTTCCTTCGCTATCACGACCTTTCTCTTTGCGCTGATTTACAAGCTCATGCCGCGGGCCAGCGTCGCCTGGCGGGACGTTTGGGTCGGCGCGGCAGTAACGTCGCTCTTGTTCGAAATCGGCAAGCTCCTCATCGGCCTTTATCTGGGTACGACCAGCGTGGCATCCGGTTTCGGCGCCGCAGGTTCGCTGGTCGTGCTGTTGGTGTGGGTCTATTTTTCTGCGCAGGTGTTCCTGCTTGGCGCCGAGTTCACCTGGGTGTACTCGCACGAGTTTGGCTCGAAAGCGGCTCAAACCGGGCATAAATCGGCCTCGGCGGTGCCAAGCCGTTCGAGCGGAGCGGCTGCCGCAGTGGATGCGCAAAGCGGCGCCCCGCTGGGAGGAATGGAAGGATGAGGGCTGGCTGCTCGTCGCACCGGCGGTGTGAGCGATCCGGTGGCGACCTTCCGCTCGCAATCGGCACGCGGGGGCCGGGTGAATCACCTGGCCGACTGGGCCGGCCAGGCCCGATCCCCCGGCGGCCAACGGCGGCAAGAAACCGGTCGCTCCGAGCGAAGTCCAACGCTATGACAATTATCATCTGTCGTATGTACGCAAGCGCACCGAATGCTTCCGGCGGGATGCGGATAATGGCGGGAAGCCCGGAAACGGTTCCCGCCAGCCGGCTGGGATGATCAATCCGCGCAGGCTCCTACCCCGTTATGACACCCTCTCGTTTGCTCAAATGGACGGCCGGACTGCTTCTCGCGCCTGTTCTGCTGGCCGTTCTTTTCGTCGCAATTTTCGGCTGGAACTGGTTGCGCGGGCCGATCGAGCGCATGACACTGGATAAAACGGGCCGCGAACTGGCTATCAGCGGCGATCTAGAGCTCAAGTTCGGCTGGCCGCAGCCGCGCATTCATGCTGGCGCGGTGACCTTCGCGAATCCGCCCTGGGCCAGGGAAAAGCAGATGCTCGCGGCGGATGCGGTGGAGATCGCGATCGACCTGCCGCAGTTGCTCCTGCGCCACATCGTCCTTCCCGAAGTGCGGCTCGAGCGCCCGGTCGTGTTTCTGGAACAAGGCAGCGGCGGCCGGAAGAACTGGCTGCTGGATCTGAACCAACAGGACGAACAGGCGCGAATCCGGATCGATCGCCTGATGCTCGACAACGGCCGGCTCGGCTACGACGATGCCGGGCAGAAGACCAGCATCCGCTCGGAACTCTCGACGGCAAACACGCAGCCAGCCGGAGCCGGCGTCACCTTCACCGCTCAGGGGCAATACAAGGGCCTGCCGCTCAAGGCCCACGGCAGCGGCGGGCCTGTGCTTGGATTGCGCGACGAAAGCACGCCTTATCCGCTGAAAGCCGACCTTACCGTGGGCCACACGGGCGTGAAGGCCGACGGCACCATCACCAGCCTGCTGAAATTTTCCGCGATGGACATGCGCCTCGCCCTGCGCGGCGAGAGTCTGGCGCAGCTTTTTCCGCTGCTTGGCGTCGCGTTTCCGGCAACGCGCGCTTACGCGACCGATGGGCATCTGCTGCATAGCGGGAATACGTGGCGTTACGAGAAGTTCTCGGGCCGGATCGGCGACAGCGACATCGCAGGTACGTTGCAGGTCGATACGGGCGGAAAACGCCCGGCCATGAAAGCGGATCTGGTTTCCAAATTGCTCGATGTCGCAGATCTTGGCCCGTTAATTGGCGCGAGACCCGGTAGTGTGCAAGACGCCAAACAGGCGGCTCCACCGCCGTCTCAAACAGCCGCAACCACACCCGCGCAAGCGCGCGTGCTGCCGGACTTGCCGTTCAAGACCGACCGCTGGGACAGCGTCGATGCGGAGGTGAAGTTGAGCGCCAAGACCATCCGCCGGGCCAAGGAACTGCCGCTTGATGACCTCGTTACCCATTTGAGCTTGCGCGATTCCGTACTGACGCTCGATCCGCTCAATTTCGGCGTGGCTGGCGGCCACCTCAATGCCGTGATTTCGCTGGATGGGCGCAAGGATCCGATCCAGGCGCACGCTCAGGTGCGCGCGAGAAAAATCCTAATCGCCAAGCTGTTTCCGACGGTCGAGCTGAACAAGACCAGCATAGGCCAGGTCAACGGCGAATTCGATCTCGCGGGAAAAGGCAACTCGGTAGGGCGCATGCTTGCAAGCTCCAACGGCAAGGTCGGACTGGTCGTCGCCGGCGGCGAGATCAGCAAGATGATGATGGAAAAAATCGGCCTGCATCTCTGGGAAATACTGGAACTGAAAGTGACCGGCGACAAGCTCGTCAAGTTGCGTTGCGCGGTGGCCGACTTCGGCGTCAAGGAAGGCATCATGCGCGCCGACGCGCTGATCTTCGACACCGAGGTCACCACCATCGTCGGTACGGGCAGCATCGATCTGGGACAGGAAAAACTGGATCTGACGCTCAATCAGAAAACGAAGAACACCAGTCCCGTGGCGTTGCGCAGCCCGATCTACGTTCGCGGCAACTTTGCCAAGCCCGACGTCGAGGTCGACAAGGGGCGCGTAGCCGCGCGCGCGCTCGGCGCGATCGCGCTGGGCATAGCCAATCCGCTGCTTGCGCTGATCCCGCTGATCGACGCCGGCCCGGGGAAGGACAGCGATTGCGGGCAACTGGTGCGGGATGCAAGGACGTTGCCGCAAAAAACAGGCCCCCGGTCATGAGCATGAACCGGGGGCCGCGACGCGCCAATCGACTTCAGGGAGGGGAAGAATTGGCGCGTACGGCAGGATTGTCGCCTGTCGTTTCCGGGAATTCTGTGCGCCAGCGCACACTAGAAAAATATATCCGGATTGGCGCTGGAGTCGAGCGGTCCATCGGCTGTACCGGGCTGGGAGGACGCGGTTTATGTGCGCCAGCGAACGGAACCCCTCGCGGATATGGCGTAATTTTGCACTGCAACTCCGGGTGGCCGCAAATCTGTCCAG